>JAGVUS010000116.1 GCA_019136175.1 Chloroflexota bacterium
TGGCTGAGTCAAGAACCTCAATGGCTGAATTGGTTTCGCCAATCTGAACAAGACTGTACGCCAGGCGCAGGAGGTAATTAATATTGGATGGGCTCAGCTGGACAGCCAACTTCCAATGCACATTCGCTTCTTCAAAATCAGATAGTTTTTCATTAAGTTCTGCTGCCCATGCATGCCAACCAGGTTCATCATTCCAAATTCGAACAGCCTCGTTAATGGCTTCCTCGGCATCTTCAAGCAGACCAGCCCGTTCCGCAAGCAGTGCAACACCTGCAAGATATACAGGATTGTAATCAACGATCTCTACAAGTTTTCGTGCCAATTCCCAGACATGATCCATTTCAACTGCTTGAGAGGAAAGTACCAGCTGGAACAGTAATTCTGGAGATGCAGGATATCTTTCTGTCAACTCAAACACAAGTGCCTGATTTTCCGATATTCGCAATCCTCGAGCCAGAGCAGCCGGATCATCCTCAACCATTGGCAAGGATTGGAGCGCCTTAAGATTTGTCGGTGTTGGTCGAAATGCAGCCATTCCACGAACGCGCCAGCGCTGAACTTCCTCGATTTTGGAGTATCGATCCAGAGCTGCCAGAGTTTGATGGAACTCGTCAAATCCATCCCGCTCCAATAATTCCATGGGAGGGAGGTGTTTTTCACATCGCACCATTTGTGCATCCAATGAAGTTTCTGCAGCCTTGACTAATGAACGCAAATACTCAACCTGTATTCCGGGATGATTTGGATGCGTCCTCGCGAGGCTTTTCAGGATATCCATACCGAATTTCCAATTTGAAAATTCAATTTCTGCCACGCCAATCCATAATGGAAGGACTTCAGTTGCTGCATCAGTCTCGCGGCTCTTCAACATTGACAGAGCAAGGTCCAATTCATGTCTGGCAGTTTCATGCCCACCCTTACGTAAATGAATTCTTGAAGAAGCCGCCAGAAGTCTTGGCTCACTTTCAACATATTCTCCAACGGTTGCCAACAGGGAGTCTGCATGGGGCAAATCATTCCTGGATAGCAACATTTCTATTGCCAATCCATAACAATCAAGGAAGCTTTGTTTCTGCTCCTGATCAATGTGAAGCAACCGATCAACATTGAGAAGGTGATAAGCCCGCTCTTCGTACAGCAATGAATTCGCAAGATCGGCTGCCAGGTAACAAAATTCCGGATTATCTGGAGCCAGCCGAACTGCATCTTCAGCATGTTCCAGGGCTTCTTGATAATGATCGAGATCTCGAAGAAGGCAGGCATATCCATATTGGATCAGGTCCTGCCTGGCAATCTCGGTCCTCCATGCAGCATTTCCCATCCCACCTGGATAGTTTATATCTTCAAGAAAATCCGGTGAATCTAATTTGGGTGAAGTGGGGTCCGCCATGGATATTGCAAGCTTATAACAGGCAATCGCTGCATCATATTTGCCCAACCTCGAGAATAAATCTGCCTGGTATGCAAACAAACCCATGGATTGAGGTAATAAATCAATCGCCATTTGCACCATATCCACGGCTGTTTCCAGGTTGCCCAGTTTTTCACTGATCCTGGCAATTTCCAGGTACAATCTCGGTGCACAGGTGTGATTACCGCCCAAAACCCCCATCAAAATGTCCATTGCACGGCCATATTCGTGGATTTCTTCATAAATAACTGCAGCCTGCCACCTGTCCCGATTGGATATTTGATCAATATTGAGAAGAAGATCCATGGAGCGGAGGACTCCCGAAGCATCTTCGGATATTTTCAATAGGTTTGCCAATCGAATGATGAGGTCAGCCCGCTTTGGATTGATTTGCGTTGCACATCTGAGAGCATCCACCGCTTTCTCCACGCTTCCCAATTGTTCCATCACCCTTGCATACCACGAAAGTAAATCCACATTTGCAGGAGAAAGCTGTAATGCAGCATCTGCCTCCATGATTGCCTCCTGATCCAGGTTGGCTCGAAGGTATGCTTCAGCTAGCGTTCGATGAATTTCTTCGTTTCGGGGGTATTGTGCTGCAATTTCCTGCAGGATAGCCAACGCAGTATCTATCATTCCCAATGCCAGGGCTGCCCGCCCCATATCTGCCTGTAATTTCCAATGCGGTTCTTTTTGACTCGATTCCGGCATTTCCGTCAACTGGCAGAATAATGCATAAGCAACAGCAATTTCGCCCTTTAATAACAGGGTCTTTCCAAGCAAATACCTTGCCCAGAAGTGATCTGGAATGGTAACCAGGGCTCTTTGTAATAACTGCTGGGCTCGCGCCAAATTGCCCGCATTCGAGGTTTCAGATCTTTCTTCCACCTCAATCAGAAGTGCGGCAAAATCTATGCACCAGGTTGGTAATGCTTTTTCATAACTGATGGCAATCTCGTAGGAGCGAATCGCTTTATCGAGTTCACCATGTTCCTTGAACAGTCTCGCCTGCAAATATGCCAACCGGGGATCACCTGCCCACCGCTTTGATGCTGATTCCAGGATAATTTCTGCTTCCGCCGAATGCCCTAGGAGGAATAACGTATCCAATAAAATGACAGTGACTTCAAGTGAATTTGGATCCAGTTTTTGTGCCTGCTCCAGATAGGGCAAAGCTTCAGAATTCATGTTCCTTCTGAGGTATTCTTTTCCCAGAGAAAAATGCAATACCGCACTGGAGGGAGAGGCGGCAACACCTTTTTGCAAGGTCTCCAATCCAGCATCTGGATTTCCTGTTTTTTGGTATTGCTCCGCAAGCATCAACCAGGCTTGGGAGTTTTCAGGTTCCAGATTGACAGCCTCCTGAAAAAACCGGATTGCTTCATCATTGTGGTTTTGCTGTCCCAGAACGCTCCCGGCAATATAATACGCCTGTCCACTGGGGGAAGTGGAGATAATGTTGGTGGCAACTTCCAATGCTCGTTTGTCTCCACCGGCATTACAAGCAGCTTGGGCAAGCTTTAGAAGATCAAGTTCCGAAGGATTGGATGATTCGGAAACCAGGGCTTCCCATTCCTCCCATGCCTCCTGCCACATTCCCAGGTTTTCCAACAATAAGGCAATTTTCCTTGTCCAAAGCGGTGTATTTTCGTAGATTCGAATAATCCTGGCATACTCCAACCCCGCCAGGTATTGATGGTGCTGAATGCTCAAATCAACATAATATTTCATCAGTTCCAGATCATTTGGACACAACTTCATCCAGGCATTGATACAAATCCATGCTTCGTCATACATTTCCATCGTCAACAAAGCCTGGATCATTTCATATGGTTTCCAATCAGGGATGAATTGGTTGAACCGCGATGGCATTCCGTTTTTTTCGATGATCTCAACCCACCGCCCAACTGCTTCCCTGGCAATCCCCGTTCCAGCTTTCTTTTCTCCCGATTTCCAAATCCGTAAAGCATGTTGAATCTGTCCAAATATAGACCACCGTTGTACGTCTGCCATTTTATCTGAAGCCAGTTCAGAATTTTCGGGGTTTGCCATTCCATATTCCCCATACACACTTGCAGAATGATCGGGCAGGTACAATTCCATTTTCCGGAAATGATTTGCATTTTCCATCTGACTGGAAGCTTCAATGGATACGGTTTGCACAGCCAATCCAGCCAGCCAATACCGGATGGTTTCTTGGGAAGCCTCCAACATTGTTTTTGCCTGGGTTGGGCTCTCTGCAAACTGGCAAAGAGTGGCAAGCTGCTGGTATCCAAGTGCCCTGCCGGATAATTCCACCCAATCAGATGCCTCCACGTCAATTCTTTGGCGCAGCCGGTTCCAATATCCCCCACCATTTTCCAAAAGTTTTCTTGCCATCAATTTCGCTAGCGTTGGTCGCCCGCTCATGGAAATTGCCTTAACCCATTCCACCTGGATGGATCCGGAAAATTCAGCAACCATGGAATGGAGGCACATGATCTGATCCTCCATTGACAGAGGATGACAGAAGAGAATGTGATTGATGAAATAAATGGATTTCTGAGGATTTCGTTTATTAAAGAGACCGCGTAAAAACGAATCATCCTGTTGTTGGAAATCGTAGGCGCATGCAATGGCTGTTTTCCATCCAAATCCACCATTCCTTCCGTCCATAGAGGAAACATCAAGAAGCATTTCCTCTCTGCCCATCTTTGACCGAATGCGATCAAGTAGAGCGATCGCCACCCAACCAGCTTCACTCAATGTTTGTGGCGCGCCTCCTTGTTTTCGAATACCCTCATAT
>JAGVUS010000125.1 GCA_019136175.1 Chloroflexota bacterium
CATATTACGACGGACCTGGAAGAAGAAGCAATTCTGGTATTGGATGATTATCATCTTGTCAGCGATGTAACTGAAATTAATCGATGGCTCGAACAGTTGGTGGAACACCGACCACCATACTTACATTTCGCAATTGGATGCCGACAAATTCCCGATACCCCTGCATTTATTCGCTGGCGGGTGAAAGGAATGGTATTAACAATCACCCAGGTAGATTTATCTTTTAATCTGGAAGAAATATTCGATCTTTTTTCAACCCATTACCAGTTCCCAATCACTCGGGACCAGGCACAAGCCCTTTATACGTACACAGATGGCTGGATTATTGCGCTACAAATGGTCTGGCAGCGCCTGCAAAATAGCCGCTCCAAACGCCTGGATAATATCCTCTCTGAGCTTCCCACGGCATTATCAGATATTTTCAATTTTTTGGCACATGAAGTTTTGATGCGCCAGGTTCAACCAATCCAAGAGTTCTTACTATCAACCTCCATCCTTCACCAAATGGATGCTGAAGTCTGTAATCATCTTCTTGAGAGATCTGATGGTCAAGTCATATTACAGCAATTATTTGACAGGGGATTATTTATTACAACTGCGGATTCCATTCACTACCGCTATCAGCGTCTCTTTCAAGATTTTCTGCTTAGCCGGTTGAATGAAGATGTTAATGAGACTCGCCAGCTGCACCATCAGGCTGCCAATTATTACATCGGTTTGCAGGAGTACGAGGAGGCTATTTACCACCTTTTTGCCTCTGGCGATCAATCAGCTGCGGCACAGTTAATCAATTCCATTGGAAGAAAGTTATTGGAAATAGGGCGGTATAAAACATTGATCCAATGGATTGAACAACTGGACCATCCAAGCCTGAGCCGATATCCTGGGCTTTACCTTATGCAGGGAGATGCCTATCGGTTGAGTTCAAATTTTGAAGAAGCGCTTACCTGTTACGGAAAAGCTGAGGATATCTACATTCAAACGCATGATCTGTTGGGCAGGTCTTTGGCTTTGCGTAGTAAAGCCCAGGTTTTTTTGGATACTATTCGCCCGATCAAAGCTTCCAGCCTCCTGGAGGAAGCCATCTCGTTACTGGAGCCCCAGGTTTATCCTGTTTATATGGCGGATTTACTGGATCTTTTGGCAGAGAATAAGTTAAACCTTGGGAAGCCCGATGAAGCTCAGGCACTGCATAAAGAAGCCAATATGCTCCGGGCAGAATCCATTCCCGATGATATCTATCTCCAATCCCGGTCATTGTTACGAACCGGACGGTTGCAGGAAGCCAGCCGTTTGATTGAGGCTTCAGGAGCTCTCTCTGAGGATCCGATCACTCAACGCCCTCAACGATTTCACCGGGAGATGCCATTGCTGCTTTCGTTGATCCATTCCATGATGGGGAATGTAAAGGAGAGTGATCAGTACGCCCGGCAGGGAATCGCAATTGGTCATCAGTTGGATGCTCCGTTTGTTGAGGCTGTTGGCTTTATGCGGCTTGGACATGCCTACCAGTTATCTGCGTTTACTCCCTGGCGGAAAAACCGGATGGAGAGAGCCCGGGAGTGCTACGAAAAATCCATCGAATTGGTGAAACCATTTAATGTCATGCGGGTTCAGGTGGAACCACTGTGGGGTTTATGTCGGTATCATGGGTACCAGGGAAATCTTACGGATGCCTATCGATATGCCATCCAATCCATTGAAATTGCAGAGACTTCTGGTGATCACTGGTTTGCCGCCCTCATCAAAACAACAATGGGTACTTCCTATGTTTTGGCAGGTGATTTCGATCAGGCAAAGGAATGGTTACAGAAGGCAAGAGATGGATTTGTCCGGGTCGGAGATGATTTTGGACAGGCAGCTACTGAGTGTGCAGAGATAGCAAACGAATGGAAAACTGGACAGAAGGATCAAGCTCTGTTTTCATTGGCGCGGATTGTTCCCCGCTTGCAATCTCATCACTTTGAATTCCTGATAACCCGTCCAACATACCTGGGAATGGAGGATCCACAAATCTACCTACCTCTGTTGCTGGAAGCACAAAAGCAGGGAATTTCCACGGAATGGATTACCCAATTCCTGCGAGATTATAATCTGAGTGGTAATGATTTTCACCCTGGTTATGGTCTGAAGATCCGCTGCCTTGGTCCCCTGGAAGTCTGGCGGGGCAGGGATTTGATAAACTTGAAAGATTGGCAACGAGATAAAGCACGACAACTCTTTCAATTCTTTATTGCGGGACGGGGCAGGTGGTTTTCCAGGGATCAGATCCTGGAGGCACTGTGGCCGGAGATGGATCCAGATAGTGCTGCGCAAAATTTTAAAGTTGCCTTAAATGCGTTGAATCGGGCACTTGAACCGGGGCGGGAGACAGGAAAACGGCCCTTTTTTGTTGTCCGCAAGGACAATCTCTATGGCTTGAATCCTTCTGCGCAAATATTCGTTGATGTGGATGATTTTGCAACCTGGTGTCAGTCCACCGAAGAAGAAGAGATCATCGATGCACTGGCAATTTATCGCGGGGATTACTTAATAGACTATCTGGACGACCATTCCGTTGATTTAGTGCGGGATCAGATCCGGGATTCTTATTTGGATGCAGCTATTCGACTTGCGGATCGATATTATCAACATTCCCGGTGGGATGCTGTCATCAAGATCTGCCATGACATCTTGGTCCAGGACTCCTGCAATGAACAAGCCTTCCAATTCTTAATGCGAAGTCATGCAGCCAGAGGGAATCGCTCGGCTGTCCATGCTGTTTATCAACGATATTGTGCTGTTTTAAGGCAGGATCTGGACGTACCTCCATCACCTGATACTACCAGGTTATGGCAGCAATTGACGGATCAAACCCGTCCAGAAGCTGATTTTCATTAATCCTATTTTGTCCTGAACAGATTCAAGAACCGCTTCCAGCCTTGCTTACGATCAAATTGCTTCATCCGCCAGGTTCCCACAATTCCATAGGGGAGGAACATGACAAGGACGATATACAATAAACCAAATACGAGTGGCCAGCGGGCGCCGAACCATTCATAAAAGAACTGGCTGATTAATTGCATAATGCCTGCCCCTATGATTGGACCCACCAGGGTGCCCACCCCGCCCAAAATGGTGATGATGAGTGCGTTAATGGTGGTAAGAGCGCTGGTCATGGTTGGGGTGGCACCCAGATTCCAGAGTGCAGTCAAGCCGCCTGCCAGACCAGCCACCAATCCCGATACCAGGAAAGCCACAGAACGGTAAATTGCCGGGTTGTAACCGATCATACTCACCCGGCTTTCGTTCTCACGGACCGCCACCATCACTCTCCCAGTCGGAGAATTTACAACACGCCGTAATATCAGGTACATCAGCACCGCAAAACCGAGTGCAATGAAATAAAATTGCAGGCGGTGTGTATTGGGATTAATCCAGGTCGGCACGGGAACACCATGCAAACCTTCATCCGCACCGGTCCACTTCACAAAATCAGTTGCCTTTGAGAGGATATACAATGCGTCGGCAATTGCCAGGGTGATCATGGCAAAGTACACACCCTTCACTCTTGCAGAGACTGCTGTAAAAAGCAAGCCCAAAAGAATCACAACCACACAAACCAACAGGATGGCAATGATAAACAAGGCAGCCTCTGTCAGATTAATGGAACCAATCGCCAGGTGAAAATTCCCGGATTCCAGCCATCGCGGCGCAATGTGTTTATAAAAGATTGCCATGGTGTAGGCACCGCCGCCATAAAATGCGGCATGCCCAAAGGAGAGAATCCCTGTGTATCCGATCAGCAGATCATAACTCATGGCATACACAGCCAGAATGAAGAATGTGATCAACTGCCCCTGCCAATACTTGGATGGGCCAAGGGTGGGAGAAGATCCCGTAATCCAGCCGAATACAAATGGAAACAGGATAAAAACACCAAGTACCGCAAAGGAACCCCAGTATTTGGAAATGCCCTTGAGAAATATATTGATCGGGTTCGCAGGAGTATTGGGTTTGAGGCTTGTTTCTTCCATGTTCTACTCCTTTTTTCCGAATAGACCGGATGGGCGCACCAGAAGGACAATGATCATGATGATCACAGTGGACGCCTCTGCAATTGCTGGTGATAGCGTGAACTTTAATGCCAGAAAATCACCAAAAGCACGCGCCATGCCCAAAA
>JAGVUS010000391.1 GCA_019136175.1 Chloroflexota bacterium
ATATTATTGAATAGATATCTCCGGTTGCGCTTCTTTTTTGGGGAACCTGGTTGCAAGGAACAGGATGATTGCTACAGCCACAAGCCCGGCATTGACAAGGAAAACAGATGCCGGTCCCCAAACATCAAAAACCACTCCCCCAACCAGCGTTGCCAGCAGAGGTCCCAATCCCCATCCCGCAGCCACCACAACCGATTGGGCAGTTGCCTTCCAGTGGCCTGGCGCAATCTCATCGATCAATCCAACTGTGGTTACAAAAAACAATCCGAAACCAACACCTTTTAACACAACAAGGAGGAGCATCCATTCCGGTTCCTGTGCCAGTGAATATCCAATATAAGCAAGCAGGATGAACGTGTATGCAAGAATCAGGATCTTTTTTCCATTTAACCTGCGGAGAATCCACCTTGCAAACACCATGGCTGGAATTTCCGAATAAGCCGAGATGGCATAGAAAGCCCCAATTAATTGGCGGTTTCCCCCCAGGTAATTGATGTAAACACTCTCAAAGGTCCTTCCAATTCCCAATGCTGCTCCAACCAGGAAGGTTGCCAATACAAGCACAAGCAACAAAGGGTTCTTCATTGTTGACAACATGGACCCGCGGCCAACCGATTTTTTTCTCTGCTCTTCCTGGTCATGCGGTTCCAACCACAAGGATGGAATGATAACCAGCAAGCTTAACACCGAGGCGGCAAAAAACATCCATTCATAACCCATCAATTTCCACACAATCCCACTGATGAGTGATACGGTTGCAAAACTAACGGACCCCCATTGGCGAATTTTTCCGTAACTCAGATTATGACGAATAGCCATGCGGACAATCAGGCTGTCTGAGATGGGCTGGATGGGACTTCGAAAGATGGCGTATACAAGAATCAATGGCAGCATGCCAAGGAAGGTCTTGGGGATTTGCAGAATACCAAGCCCAATTGCCTGTCCGGCGAGACAAATCACCAGAACAGCGCGGTGTACCCCACGCTGATCTGCAAGACGGGAAAAGATGGGCGCTGCAACCAGAGACATCAGGGGGAAAAAGGCAGACAACACACCAATTTCCTTCCCGTCCAGACCCATTTCCGCCAGGTAAACCGTCAGAAATGGTTCATATGCCCCGGTAATGGCAAATACAAAAAAATAAAACAATGCGCCCCGTAATTCCGGGCTTTGGTAGCGTAAACCTCGCAAAATCCAAGACATTTTCAGGGGTCTAGTAGTTCTCAGGCGCAAACAACCGCTTCCGGCTTGTCAGCCAAACCATCCAGGAATTACCAGTTAAAAACGCCATCCAAATCTTCATTGGGAACATCAAAAACAGATTGATGTGGAGGCAGTGGTTCCATGGACATCCATTCAGGAAGGCGGTCATCAGCAGGTGTAAAACCAGCTCGCCGATTAAATTCTCTTTCAAGGCTCAGGGTAGCGCGCCCCAATACCTGTAAAATATCGGTTCCAACCTCCCAACCATACCGGGCATTCAGCAAATCACGGATAGCCTCAGGGGCTGCAGCAAATCCGGATCCGCTGAAAATGCACGCTCCCAGCGTATCAAATCCAGCCATATTGATTTGAGCAGATCTCGAGAGATCCGCCTGCCCTTTTGGATCCAGGTGATCAACCTTGGCACGGATGGTCAACCCGCTGGTATGATCCGCCCCCTGGGGAGAAGTGGCGTATGTAACGCCGGTACCCTTGATGGCGCGCGGTTCATAACCCGACATCGCCTGTCCTTTTACCGCCGGAACGCGGAGCACCCCAAAAACTTTCCCGGTTACAACTGCCCCATTTCCCAAAACTCGTCCAAGCGGTGAACCTTTTCGGATTTCCGCTAATAAATTCATCATGGAACCAGAATTTCCGAATTCAGCCAGTCCCGCTTCGGCAGCCACTCCCAAAGCAGCACCAATTTCAATGGAATCCAATCCCAGATCATTCACATCCCAATTCATCCGGGCAATATCATCCAGATGAAAAATTCCCAAATTCGACCCCATTAAACTGATGGTCTCATATTCCAGGGGAGAAACTATTTCTTCACCCTTTGAATCAGCATACACATTTGAGCATTGGATGGCGCAGCCTGCCATACAGGCATGCGTAGGGTTCGCCTTTCCTCCCCGCTGCAGGATAACCTCCCGCATCAATTCCCCGCTGATTTTTTCGGCATCTTCCGAGTTGCCTTGGGAGAAATTTTGAACGGGAAGGGAACCAAATGCATTACAGACCATGGTCATTGCCGCAGTTCCATAATCATGGTAAGTTTGGACTGTTTTTTGTTCCAGCAAGAGCCTGGTGAAATTTTTCTGTGCTTCCCAGTAGGCTTGCGGATGAGCAAGAGACGGTTTATCTGCCCCGGTACCATCCCAAATTATCGCCTTTATCTTCTTGGAGCCCATTACAGCGCCAATTCCACCGCGCGCAGCAATCCGGGATGGAACACCATCTTTGTCCAAATTCTGGATTCCGGCAGCAGCCATGCACATTTCCCCGCCAGGACCGATCAGTGAAATTGCAACCTTCCCGCCATAGCGTTCTCGCAAACTTTGAGCAGATTCATACACTCCCAAACCGATCAAATCATTGGCTGGATCAAACCGCACTCCGCCGATACCCACATGTACAATCCACCAGTCCGAGTCTTCAGAGATATCCTCAACAATCAAAGCCTTGATCCCAAGCCTTGCAAGGATGAGCCCGGTGGATCCCCCAGCATTTGCTTCTTTCACTCCACCCGTTAATGGACTTTTCGCCCCAATGGAAATACGGTCACAACTGGATAACATATGCCCAACCAGTAACCCGGGAGAAAAGATTAATTTATTCCCAGGTCCCAAAGGATGGCATACTGGATTCACTTCTTCCAAGAGGATTTTCGCCAGAAGCCCCCTGCCACCAAGTTGCCGCCAATCTGCCGGCACCTCTTCCCGCGTGAATGTTTTCGAACGAACATTGATTCTCCAGATTTCCATAATTCCACGCTCCATTTTCATCCTGGTATCAGTACGTACGATACCAATCGGGGTGAACCTGGGGGGAAGAATAATACTTCCGCCATGGATTCCCATTAGCAAGTGTGATATCAAATAACTCCTTCAGTCGGGGAATTGCTATGGCACGCAGGAATTGAATCCGCTCGTCCCCTTGCAAGGGGATTGCCTCCTGCCAGACTGCCCGCCCCACAGCAAAACCGGAACAGCCCGCTTTACAGGCAATTTCCAATTGCTCCTTAAAAATTTCAAATGGCTCCCCCGCTGAAAGAAGCACCCAAGGGGATAGACAAACTCCACTCAGTTCCTGGCAAGCCATCTCCCAAATCCGATGATCCTTTTCATACCGGGCATCGATCGGAAATTCAACCTTGAGAATGTGTGCACCCAATGCACTCAATTGTTTTGCTGATTCCATTATGATCCCGGGCTTTAAGCGGGAAAACTCAATGGTACCTTTCTTGATATCGGGATTTGGCGAATAGGAAATGGGTTCCAGAAACAGAGGAATTTCAAATCGATCACATTCTGCAACGATGGATTGAACAAAATCCAACTGTGCTTGCGTCCCTTCACCCCCTTGCGGATGGTAAAAGAGGAGTACTTTCACACCATTGGCGCCCATGCGCTTTGCTTTTTCCACGCCCCATCCCTCAATCAGTGTGGTTCGACGGCTGAATGGATCGCCAAGATATCCCTGCCAGCAGCACAGCAGAAGCTTCTGGTCCAAGGATCGATGCAATGGAAATTTTAAAATCCTCCAGTTCCCTGGCAGATACACTGCCTGGCTCCAATGGGTTCATGAGAGCGCGCAGTGCATCCCGATGATCCACTGCAATGATGGCAAATTGACCATTTGGGGTGGAGCTGGCTTGTAGATTCCGGATCGTTCCTAATGGAAGCTGTCTCATGATCCCTGCATTTCCTGTACTAAAACTGGCGCGACCACTCTTTTGGCCAACGCTCAATGACTACTTTTTTCTGAGTAAAAAATTCGATGGCATCCAGCCCCTGACCATGCAAATCGCCAAAGAATGACTCCTTCCATCCACTGAATGGGAAAAATGCCATTGGGGCAGCAACCCCGATATTAATGCCGATATTTCCCGCATCCGCCTCATTCCGGAACTTCCGCGCAGCCGCTCCACTGCTCGTGAAGAGACACGCCATGTTCCCGTATGTACCGGAATTGATCAAATGGATTGCCTCATCAACGGTTTTCACATGCATGAGACCCAGGACCGGTCCAAATATTTCCGTCCGGGCAATATCGCTGTCCGGACTTAGACCGCGAATTACAGTGGGGCGCACAAAATGACCCTGCTCGTAACCCTTTATTTGAGCGTTTCGTCCATCCACCAGGAGTTCGGCTCCTTCCGAGTTACCAAGTCCAATGATATTTTCAATCCGATCCTTGCTTTGCCTGGTAATCACCGGTCCCATTTGCACACCGCTCTCGAGACCATACCCAACAACCCTCTCCATGGCAGCATCCGCAATGGATTCTGTAAAGGTACGGTCTGCATCTCCCACAGTAATCACCAGGGATGCCGCCAGGCAGCGCTGACCCGCGCATCCAAAAGCACTATCTGCCACAATGCGGGTGGTCATGTCCATGTCCGCATCTGGCAATACCAATATGGGGTTCTTGGCGCCACCCTGACATTGGGCTCTCTTTCCATTTTCAGCAGCCCTGCGGTAAATATACCTGGCAACGGGAGTGGATCCAACAAAGCTGACCGCGCGAATATATGGATGATCCAGGATGGCGTCCACGCTTTCCTTGCCGCCATTGACCATATTCACCACACCAGGCGGGAAACCAATTTCATCCAGGATTTGAAAAACTTTCTGCATGGTCAGAGGAACACGTTCCGATGGTTTGACAATGACTGTATTCCCACAGGCGACTGCATAGGGCAGGAACCAGAATGGGATCATTCCGGGGAAGTTAAACGGAGCAATAATGGCAGTTACACCCACCGGCTGGCGAATCATCATTTCGTCAATCCCCCGGGCGATATCTTCCGAGTTGTAGCCCATCATCAATTGTGGGATTCCGGTGGCTACTTCCACATTCTCCACTGCCCGCTTCATCTCCCCCCTGGCTTCATCCAATGTTTTCCCACATTCCATTGTGATTGTACGCGCAAGATCTTCAAAGTGTTCGTCCAGCTTCACCTTTAATTTGAATAAATACTGCACGCGTTCAACCGGAGGGGTTTTTCGCCAGGTCAGAAATGCGCGTTGCGCTGCTTCTACCGCTCCATTGACATCCTGCGCTGGAGAGAGAGGCGTTTTCGCCAATATATCAGTAGTGGCAGGATTGACTACGTCCAGATAGGTGTCTGCTGTGGATTGTACCCAATGACTATTGATATAATTCAAAACTTTCACCGGTTCCATCGCTAAAATCCTCCATTCAATTCCACAAATTCCAATACTTCCTGTTCATAGCCCATGAAATTGGCACAACCATGCCTGGTAACAACAATTGCACCACAAGCGTTCCCCATTCGGGTTGCCTTGTAGAAATCCCATTCATGGACAATGCCATAGATGAATCCGCTGGCAAATGCATCACCTGCCCCCAACACGTTATAAACCTGCACCGGGAAACCAGGTACATCCATATGTTTCCCGTTTCTTTGATAGACTGAAGCGCCTTTTGCACCCCTCTTCACAACAACCGTGCTAGGACCACGCTGCAGGATATTTTCAATAGCAGAGTCAATATCCCCTTCCACAGTGGGTGCAGATATCTGTGAGTATCCAGTCGACACCTTGGATGTATCCATCAACATGGCGGCTTTTATTTCCTCTTCAGTGCCAATTGCAATATCAACCAAAGGTAACAATCCACGCACATAAACACCAAATGCTCGAATATCGAACCATTGATCTGCCCGAAAATCCAGGTCTATCATCACGGTTGCACCAGCTGCATGTGCCTGCTCGCAGGCAAAATAAGTGGCACTCCGTGAAGGATCCTTACTAAGCCCGGTTCCCGAGACTTCAAATACTTTTGTGTCTTGAATGGGTGTTGCCAGCACGTCATCAATTGTGAGGTAAATATCAGCCGCATTATCGCGGTAATATACAAGCGGAAATCGATCCGGCGGCTCAATGCCAAGGATTACGGCACTGGAACGGCTTCCTGGTTTTCGTGGAATATATTGTGTACTCACACCTTCCTTCTTCAAAAAATTGAGGATAAAATCGCCAACAGGGTCCTCACCAACAGCCGTCAATAAAGCAGTATTTAAACCCAACCGGTTTGTCCCAACAGCAATGTTGGTTGGAGAGCCACCCACATAGGAAGCAAAACTGGAAATATCTACAAAAGGAGCACCGACATCATTGGAATATAAATCAATGCACGACCTTCCCATTGTAATGACATCATAAGGTTTTTCACTGTTCATCATGTAATTTCTCCTATCGATAATCGCGTCATTTTCTGTCACGGATTTAATTTTCTGTCAATAATTGCGCAAGGAATGTACCTGCCAAAGATGCGGCAGTAGAATCCTCTGGCAGTGGAAGAATTTCCGCCGAGATGTAACCGGCATAATCTATCTTCTGCAAGGCAGATAATATTTCTGTAAAGGGAATGTGCCCCTGCCCAGGAGCATGGCGGTTGCTGTCGGCAAAATGAATATATCCAAGATGGCTCTCCAATTTCTCAATTGTCACAGGAACACTTGGTTCTTCAATATTCATGTGAAATGTATCCATTAATAGCTTAATGTTCGGAACATCAAGTTCAGCCAGCATGCGCAGCCCGTCTTCAGCAGTGTTCACCACGTTGGTTTCATACCGGTTGATTGGTTCCAGTAGGAGTGTGACGCCATGATCCTGGGCAAATAGAGCACACTGTCGGATGGCTTGGATCCCCAAAGCCCATTGGCGGTCACGGTCAGATTTTTCTCCTACCAATTTTCCCCTGATCCCGCCAAGCACAACAAATGCGCCAAACTTTTCCGCTATGATGATAAATTGCTTTATTCGGTCCATTGCCGCCAGGGAAATTTCAGGGCTGCTTGCAAACAACGACAAACCATCATGGTAGAAGGATTGTCCGGTGGCAATTGCAGAAAATCCAAGTTGATACTGTTCCAGTTTCCGGGACAACCATGCCGTATCCACCACACCTGGATCCCGCAAGCCAATCTCCACTGCATCGAATCCATGCATGTGGGCAGCTGCCAATCCATCCTCCAGCCTCCCTGCAAATAGAACTGCGCTGAAAACCGTTGCCTGGTACGAAATTGCCAGGCTGGTTGGGTTTCGTTTTTTGTGAGCTGGCGCAATTTGATTCATAAACTCATCCTTTTCAGATTAATCCCATTCTGGGTCATTTAGAATTACATGGAGGGGCTGTTGATTCGCGGACAATCAACTCCACATCAAGACAATGGTGTTTTTGATCTTCAGGTAATTCTTCACGAATAAGCGCAATTAATAAATTGGCACTCATCTTCCCCATCTCAAATGTGGGGATTCTGACGGTTGTCAGAGGTGGAAAACAATATTCCGATTGAGCAATATCATCAATCCCGGCAAAGGAGAGATCTTCTGGAATCCGAATGCCCATTTCTTGGGCTGCATGCATGGCTCCAATTGTATTCATGTCGTTATAAGCTGTGATTGCAGTGGGGGGAGATGCCATGGATAATAACTGTCTTCCCGCAACGCTGCCATCTTGAAAGAGAAAGCCACCGGGAACAACCAG
>JAGVUS010000244.1 GCA_019136175.1 Chloroflexota bacterium
GATGTGTACGCAATACATCAAGATGAATCCGGCAACTGGTGGGTTGGCACCAGTGATGGCTTGGGGGTTTTTGATGGTTCAAACTGGACGAAATATCGTTCAGCAGATTATGGATTGGCGGCAGCCAAGATTTTGACGATTGCCGAGGAATCAAATGGTGCAATCTGGATTGGAACCGTTACGGGGGCATCCAGGTGGGATGGCGTAGAATGGAAAGCTTATACATCTGAAAATTCATTGATGGATGATGCTGTTTATGCCATTGAAATTGAACCAACTGTGCAAGGAGATATTGTCTGGTTTGGGCAGAATGGCGGAATCAGCAAGTTTAATCAGGAATCCAACCAGTGGAGTTATGATCAGTTTTCAAGCCTGGATATTGACCCCGGGGGAATTACTGTCATGTACCATGATTCACAAGACCGCATGCTGGTTGGAACGGTGAGTGGGGGATTGGGAATTTGGGAGAATGAGCAATGGACATTTTTCAGAGCGAGCAATTCACCCATCCCACTTAACCACATTACTGCCATTCACGAATCCGCACCTGGTCAATACTGGTTGGGTTTGGCTTACCCCTCAGAACCTGGAGGGATTCTTGCGTATTTTTCTGATGGAGAATGGATTCAATATACCACCAAGAATTCCGGCTTTTTGGGAAGTGAGCCGACTGCAATTGTTCAAGACGACCAGGGCAGGGTGTGGATTGGAATGGCAGCCAATGGCGTTAACATCTTTGATGTCAACAAACAAAGCATGGAGGAGAAAAAATGAAACGGATATCTTTATTACTCAGTGTCTTGATCATGATTTCACTACTTTTATCATCATGTTCTATTTTTGCTCCAAAACCGGATAAGGATGTGCTGTACGTGAACCTGACCTGGCATCAGCATCAACCCTTATATTATAAGGATGCGGATGGAATATACACACGCCCCTGGGTGAGGGTTCATGCCACCAAGGATTATTATGATATGGCTGCCATCCTGAAAAATTTTCCAGATGTTCACGTAACATTTAACTTAACGCCGGTCTTAATCAGGCAGCTTGATGACTTTGCAAATGGTGCCAAAGATATATACTGGCTGTTGGCGGAAAAGCCGGCAAGTCAGCTGACCGAAGACGATAAGCGGTTTATTTTGACACGATTCTTTGATGCCAACTGGAACAAGATCATAGCAGTCCATCCAAGATACCAGGAATTATTGGATATGAGAGGCGGTACTTCGGCAGAGGCAATTGAAGCTGCCATTCCTCAATTCACAGAACAGGATTACAGAGATTTGCAGTTATGGTTTAACCTGGCTTGGTTTGACCCGGATTTTCTTGCCGAAGAACCACTTAAGGGATTGGTTGACAAAGGGAAAAATTTCTCTGAAGAAGACAAGGTGATTCTTTTTCAGCAGACCGTGAAAGTTATTCAGGATGTGATTCCGCTTCACAAAGAAATGCAGGAGAACGGGCAGATTGAGGTAATTACAACACCGTATTCACATCCGATCCTTCCATTAATTGTTGATACCAATCTTGCCAGCATTGGTCATCCCGGAGTGGAGACACCTCCACAATTTTCCTATCCCCAGGATGCGTTGGTCCATCTGGAAAAAAGTGTAGAAATCTACCAGGATCACTTTGGAAGAGAACCAAGCGGTTTATGGCCGGGCGAAGGTTCGGTTGCCCAAGTGATTGTTCCTTTTGTGATCAAAAGCGGATACCAGTGGATGGCAACCGGTGAACCTGTATTAGCAAAATCGCTTGGAATTGATAGTTTTTCGCGGGATGCCAAAGAAACGGTTATTGAAGCGGATGATCTGTATCGTCCATATTATGTTACAGATTCCAGCGGAAACAAACTGGCGGTTTTCTTCCGGGACGGTGTGATTTCCGATAAGATCGGATTTACTTATTCGGGTGTATCTGGAGAAGCCGCGGCAAAAGATCTAATTCAAAGGCTGGAAAATATCCGCGAGATGTTGAAATCCCAGGAGGCAGAGGGACCTCATATTGTCTCCATTATTTTGGATGGCGAAAATGCCTGGGAGAATTATGACCGGGATGGCAAAGCATTTTTTACCAGCTTCTATCAACTGATTTCTGAGACCAAGAATATTAAGACGGTAACACCATCAGAATACCTGGACATGTTCCCGGAACAGCGCGAGTTGGATGATTTATTTCCAGCAGCCTGGTTCAGCCCCAACTATGATACCTGGATTGGAGAGGCAGAAGAAAACCTGGCTTGGGATTACCTGGGCAGAACACGTGCTTTGCTCGCTAAATATGATATCAACAAAGTTCGATCCGCTTCCGATGAAGCCATTGCACTTGCCCAGGATTACATGTACCTTGCAGAGGGATCTGACTGGTTTTGGTGGTATGGCGCCGACCAGGATTCTGGGCAGGACGATTACTTTGACCGGGGTTTTCGGGCATTACTGGAATCTGTGTACACATCTTTGGGGGAACCTGTGCCAAATTTTGTCAATATTCCAATTATCCAGCCAAAACCTGTTGAACCGGATGTGTTGTCCCAAGGAGTTTCCACGCCGACTATTGATGGAGCCGATGATGGGAAAGAGTGGAACCTTGCTGCTTATTATGGGAATAAGAATCTGGAAACCATCAAAGGTGTGGCTGTAACAAGCGATGCCCTCAACCAATTCTTCCGGGTCGATCTTGCGAATGAAATTAAACCCGGAGATACGGTTGGCGTCTACCTGGTGGTGCCAAAGAGCAAGGGATCCAATCCATTCAGCCGGAGTGATGGTTCCGGGGATTTATTGGGGATTGCGGCAACCCACCTGGTGGAAATCCATTCTGCTTCCAAAGGTTTATCAGTTGACTTTTACCAGGCAGAGAATGACAGTTGGGTGAAGGCAGATGGGGCTGGTTTGACGGCGGAAGGTTCTGGTAAAACACTGGAATTGGCGATTCCTTACTCCATCCTGGGAGAATTGGAAACGGGGGATGAAGTCCAGTTTCTTGTCTACCACATGTCTGGAGAAATTGTGCCGATGGAAGGTCCCGGTAGAATCATTGTTCCAGAGATTGGGAATGCCACCACGATCATCGAGGTATCTGATCCCGAAGGGGATGATCATGGTCCGGGAACCTATACCTATCCAACCGACGCCATATTTCAAGGAAAGATGTACGATTTAAAAAGCTTGAAAATATCATACGATGATAAAAATTTGATTTTCAAGTTCAGTTTCTTTGGACCCATCCCAAATCCCTGGGGATCACCCAACAACCTGGCTGTTCAAACACTGGATGTCTATGTTGACAAGGATCCATTGAAGGGTACTGGTGCTAAAAGTCTACTGCCGGGACGCAACCTGTCATTGACAGATCAAAATGGATGGGAATATGCAATTTGGGCGGAAGGTTGGACCCCCCAGATACTGGTTCCAGATTCCGCAACACTGACGCCAAAGCAATTGACGGAAGCGAATTTTAAAATTGTGGTGGATCCTGCAGCCCGGACGGTGACACTCCGAATTCCAAGAGAGGTGTTTGGTGATGGGGATCCGGCAGAATGGGGATATGCTGCGGTTGTACTGGGGCAGGAGGGATATCCGAGCTCAGGTGTATGGCGGGTGAGGGATGTTAATGAAAAATCCGAACAATGGCGGTTTGGAGGCTCAAAGGCTGATACCAATCACACACGTGTGATCGACATGATCTGGCCGCAGGGAGACACGCAAACCCAGGAGCAAATGATGTCGACCTACACAAGCAGCACAAAATCATTTGATCAACTGACGGGTGATGATTTTGCCAGGATTCAATTGATCATCCCATAAGATCATCCTTGTGAAGAAACGCCGCTGGGCAAAGAAACAGCGGCGTTTTTTTTGAATATTTGTGGAATATCTATTTACCTTATGCTATACTTGTAACTTTGGAAGGAAAACCAATCCGCCGGTTTACCAGATTTGGAGATCTCCATGATGCCGCAAAATTCACCTGAAAACCCCTGGGAAATATTCCAACAGGAATTGCAAACAGAATTAGAACAATCCAGACGGTCGCTTCGCGAATTAACCGTGATGTATGAGCAAAGTCAGAATGATTTGACGAAAATTACCCAGCGGAATGCTGCAATTACTGCACAACTGCAACAAATGCGTTC
>JAGVUS010000453.1 GCA_019136175.1 Chloroflexota bacterium
AAACACAATCCGCCCAAAAGCCCGGTTTCTTCGACAATTGCAGAAAAAATGAAATCAGATACTGCCACCGGGACAACTCCCGGGCTACCCAAACCCGGACCGCTGCCAATCAAACCACCTGCTGCAACTGCCATCAGGGATTGCATAATCTGATAGGACTGGTTCCCAGGATCAATCTGTGGGTTCAGCCAGGTGGTCAGGCGCAGACGAATAACATCCATGGAAAAGTATCCGAGGATGGATGCTGCCAGGATGAGGAATGCTGAAATGATCAGCACCTCACGCCTCCCGGTTGCAAGGTATACCAAAGCCGTGAAAAGGATCAGGAATATTGTTGCCGTGCCAAAATCGCGTTGGACGGCAAGCAGCAAGATGGCGGAACCCACCAGCAACAGGGTTGGCACAACCTGTTGCAGTAATGTCAGCCTGCTGCTTTTGAGATCCCCAAAAAATGCTGCCAGGTAGATGATGAGGAATAATTTTAACAATTCGGAGGGTTGGAAATAGACTCCGCAGCAACCAAGCCATAAGCGCGGTCCGGATCCGCCAGGATAGGTTCCAAATGCAAGGGTTAACCCAGCCAGCAGCAACATACTGACCAGCCAGACATATTTGTAACGCCGGAGAATCTCAAGGAATCCTGGAAATTTCAATCCTGCAAATAGAATAACCATGGAAACAGTCAGCCAGATGGTCTGCCGCAAGCCCATGCTCACACTCAGCCGCCAGATGGTCATCAAACCCCAGCCGGTTAACAGTGCAAAAATTGGCAGCAAAATGGGATCCCTTGCCGGGATGGATCGACGGAGTTGGTGGCTGAGAATATAAAAACCCACAAACCAGACCAACACACCCAGCCAGTGTTCCCAGCGGTAAGGGACTTTCCAGGAATACAAGCGGACAGCGGGGGAGAGGGACAGGATCACTGCATACAGGATCACAAATCCTGCTGCAAACAGCATGAGCCGTTTTTCAATGGCATTGCGATCCTGGGTGATGGGAGGGAGCTTCACGTCTAGTGGAGGTATTTATTTACAAGTAGGTCCAGTTTTTGGCGGGTTGGCTCTGGAATTGCGTCCGGGCTGGTGATGATTGCATTTTGCAACGCCCTGGGGCAATCACATTCCGTTGGGGTGGTCACGATGTCCACCAGATTTAGGATTGTTTCCTGGGCAATTTCGGTGTTATGCTGAAGGGTTCGGATCACCATTTCCACGCTGACAGGTTCCTCGCTGGTATGCCAGACGTCATAATCTGTTACGTGTGCCATCGTGGCATAGCAGATTTCCGCTTCCCGGGCAAGAAAGGCTTCCGGTACAGCTGTCATTCCAATGATGGAAATGCCCCAGGATCGGAAGAGGTTGGACTCCCCGCGTGTGGAGAAACGGGGTCCCTCGATTGTAATCAGCGTGCCACCCTTGTGGATAATCGCCTGTGTCTCCCTTGCAGCAGCAAGCAATTGGTTGGATAGATCCGGGCAGAACGGATTCCCCGGACTGATATGGACAACCAATCCATCGCTGAAAAAAGAACCGGCACGGCCGCGGGTAAAATCCACAATTTGATCTGGGATGACAATATGCCCCGGGGAATAATCCTCGCGCAGGGAGCCGCATGCGCTGATGCTGACAATCTGATGAACTCCCAGCATTTTGAACGCGTAAATATTTGCACGATAGTTGATTTCCGAGGGGGAAATCCAATGACCGATTCCATGCCGGGCAAGGAATGCAACGGTTTTGCCCTTCAGGGTACCCAATACGATTGGTGCACTGGGTTTTCCAAAGGGCGTATCCATGTCCAGTGATTCCACGTCTTCCAATCCCTGAAAGGCATAGAGACCGGATCCGCCAATGATGCCCAAGACAGGTTGTTTTTCCATGGTACCCTCCAAGATGGGATATTTAGATATTACCAATAAGAGACTACTTATATGTCTGTTGTCTTTTTGCTTCCCAGGATTTGAATCGCCACTTCACCGCACAGGATCTCGTCACCATTTGTAATCACCGTGGGGACGTATATCCTCTCTTCATTTAAAAGGGTTCCATTTGTGGATTGAAGATCCTCCACCCACCATTGACCATGATGGTGGCTGAACCGGATATGCCGGGCGGAAACCGTATCATGGGGTAAATGCAGATCGCAGGCGGAATCTCTGCCTCCAATCGTAGTTGGATTGGTAATTTCCGCGTCAAATACATTTCCTTCCAAGTGGATGCGCACCAGCAAGGCTGGAGGGAGTTTGGGTGAGACCATCTGTGTGTGAAATTTCAAATCACGCCAGAGGATGTAGAGGGCATAACCTAAAAATCCAAGCAATGCCAGGGAGAGGAACAATCTCAGGATCAGGACAAGGATACCGCTCATGAGCTTTATTTTATCAGGTTCGTTGTATCTGCATCCGGGTCAATGGATGCTGACTCGCTGCTGAAAATCAGGTTGATCCCAGCAAGGCTGACGACATCGCCTGGATTTAAGTCCTGAGATTCCGTCCGAACTCCGTTGACAAAAGTGCCGCCGGTTGAGTTTAGATCAAAGATGACATAGCGATCATGAATGTACCGGATTTGGGCATGTCTCCTGGAAATCCGTTGATCCGGGATGACAAGATCATTTTCTTCAAGGCGTCCAATGTTGAGGGTGTTTGTTTGTATTGGAAAAGTAACATCATCTGGGAGAATCAGGCAGGCAGTTCCGTCGGGGGACAGGCTGATGCTGGATTGGGAGTTGCTTTCCACGACAGCGGTTTCGCCATGGGTGGATGTGGGGTCCGTCACAATCCGGAATTGACCGGGTGACAGGGAGATGTCGGGTTCCACCTGAACCAATGGTTTGATGGATGGAATCCCCATGGACGAGGCAGCCTCTTCAAGGATGCCGGAAAGTTCTTCGAGGAATTCCGGATGGCTGCATTGTGTGTGGTCTCCCGGATTCATGGAAATGACATAGATTTGTGGTGCCCCGCCCCCGGCTTCCAGGGATGCCTGGAGGGTTTCCATCAATACCTGGGCAGCGGGATGCTTCGCGGCGGTGGCTCGCAGCCACGGAAAACGATTTTCAAAAAAAGCCCTGAGGCGGGATTCAAGATGATCAAAAGAGAGTTTCATTCGCTATAATTATAACAGGACATGGTGTGAACTCCTGTTCCTGCAAGGAGATGTGCATTGGGCTATTGTGAGGTTCCTCATACAGCCGATCTGGCTTTGTCAGTCTGGGCAAAGGATATTCCGGGTCTCTTTTTGGAAGCAGTGCGGGGAATGGCAGCCCTGATGGAATTAAAGATGGAGCCTGGGCAATATTCCACCCGGGAATTTACCCTGGCGGCTCAGGACGTTGAATCCCTGCTGGTTGCTTTTCTCTCCGAAGTGTTATATTGGATGGAAACGGACCAGGCTGGTTATTTGGATATCGAAATCAGGATGGAAAATCTCCACCTGTCGGCTTGCCTGGTTGGAAATCCAATTAAAGAACAAAGCAGACAAATCAAAGCAGTGACATTTCACAACCTGGCGATCCAGCATACAGAACGGGGGTTGGAAACGGTGATTGTATTTGATGTTTAAGCCGGAGGTATGAGATGAGCATCTCTCTACAAGCGATCAGGAAAATATCAGAATATGAATGGGAGATTCCCGCATCCCATCGCAGCGATATGCGAGTTTCGGTGCGGCTGTTTGCGTCCAGAAAAATCCTTGAAGAAGCATTGGGTGATCTTTCCATTGAGCAGGCGGTCAATGCTGCCACGCTGCCTGGTTGGGCGGGTCCTGTGGTGGTGATGCCGGATATGCACCAGGGGTATGGATTTCCCATCGGTGGTGTTGCTGCTTCGTTGTATCCCACCGGGATGATCTCACCGGGTGCCATTGGCTACGACATCAACTGCGGAGTGCGGCTGCTTGCAACTTCCATCCAGCTGGAGGAAGCTTACCCTCTTATCGACCGGCTGGCAATGGAACTTGATCAATCCTGTCCCAGTGGTGTGGGTACATCCGGTGGATTCCATCTTTCGGACGCAGACCTCGATTTGATTTGCGGGCTGGGTTCCCGGTGGGCTTTAAAGAAAGGTATGGCAACGGAACAGGATTTGCGGCGGACAGAAGACGACGGTGCGCTTGAGGCGGCTGATCCGG
>JAGVUS010000054.1 GCA_019136175.1 Chloroflexota bacterium
GGATTGCCAGGAGGATTGATTTTGGTCAATCAGATAAAACGAGTTATTTTAACAGGAAGGATCCTTCGAGGGAGGCTTTGCAGTCATTGCCAACCCAAACTTTGAATGCACCGGGTTCCAAAACCCAACTGCCGCCAGCCCCGTAATAGGACATCTCATCCGGTCCAATGGTGAACTCCACCCGGCGGGATTCGCCCGGCTGGAGGGCAATCCGCTGGAAGCCCTTCAATTCTCGTTCCGGGCGAGTTCTGCGGGAGACACAATCCTGCAGATAACACTGGACAACTTCCTCACCCTTGCATTCCCCCGTATTGGTTACAGTGACCGATACATTTACAGACGCGCCAGCCGGGATTTCCACAGGCTCAACAACCAGGTCGGTGATTTCAAACCGGGTGTAGCTGAGCCCAAAGCCGAATGGAAACAGCGGCTCCACGGGCATATCCAGGTAGCGGGGATGATCCCTTCCCGTACTTTTGTGATTGTAATGAACAGGTATCTGTCCCTCACCGCGCGGGAAGGTAACCGGCAGTTTTCCGGCAGGGTTCACTTTTCCCAGCAGGATATCCACCGCCGCGGCTGCTCCCATGCTGCCCGGGTGCCAGGCATACAGCAGGGCATCGGCATGGGGAAGGATGCGGGTGAGGGTGACCGGACGACCGGCGAACACCAGTACCGCCAGCGGCTTTCCCATCCCGGCAACCGCCTGAGCCAGTTCCTCCTGCCCGGCAGGCAGGTTCAAGGAAGCAATGGAATTGTATTCCCCATTCCTGGCGTTGGATTCCCCCAGTGCCAGCAGGACAATATCTGCTTCAGCGGCAATCATAATCATTTCATCCATCAGTCCGTTGGGGGCAGTCAGGATTTCAACATCCGGGCAGGAAGCCCGCAGGGCTTCCTCCAATGTTTGGGGCTCATCAGCCAGGACATCATTGACCCAGGTTCCCAGCAAGGCACGGCGTTGGTTGACAAAAGGTCCAATTAACGCAATCCGTCGCACATCCCCGGGCAGGGGAAGGATGCCGTTGTTTTTCAGCAAAACCATGCTGCGGGCTGTTACCTCCCGGGCGGCGGCATGGTAAGCTGAAAGATCCCGAATCTCGAGGGACTTTTGAACATCCGCATAGGGATGATCAAACAGACCTAATTGAAATTTTTGGGTAAGGATCCGCCGGACGGCATCATCCAGCCGTTCCATGGAGATGATTCCTTCCATCACCAGGTCCGCCAGGTGATGAGCATAGCATTCGGTGACCATTTCCATATCCACACCGGCATCAAAGGCAATTTGCGCTGCTTCCCGTTCGTTTGCCGCCACCCGATGATGAATTAATTCTGCCACGGATGCCCAATCGGAAATGACAAACCCATTAAATCCCAGTTCCTCTTTCAATAGATCTGTTAACAGGTAGCGGCTTCCAGAGGCAGGCTCTCCGTTCAGGTCTTCAAAAGCAGACATGACGGAACCAACCCCCGCCTGGACTGCTGCCCGGAAGGGAGGAAGATAAATATTTCGCAGGGTGTGGTCGGTAATCTCAGCGGTGTTATAATCGCGCCCGCCTTCCGCACCGCCGTAACCTATGTAATGCTTGGCACAAGCCAGAATATGGTCCTGGCTCTGGTAGCCATTTTCATCCAGTTCTCCCTGGAAGCCCTTTATGGCAGCCACAGCCATTTTTGCTCCCAGGTATGGATCTTCACCAAATCCCTCCACGATTCGCCCCCAGCGTGGATCGTGAGCAATATCCAACATCGGAGCAAAACTCCAGTGAATCCCCAGTCGGAAGCATTCTTCGGCGGCAATGTTGTACGTTTTTTGGATGGCATCGGGGTCAAATGTGGCAGCCAATCCCAGGGGAATGGGAAAAATTACCCGCAGCCCGTGGATGACATCCAGCCCGTGAATCACAGGAATACCCAGGTGGAATTCATTCATGGCAATCCGCTGGATTTCATTCAAATCTTCAATCCCTGCAGTCCGCTGGCTCACATTACCTGCCAGGCTGACCGCCCCCAGGATGCGGGAACCCAAACCGACAGCCCGGATGCGATCAACGATTTCGCCGGGGTGGTCGGGGGGAATATAAATCTGGATGCACTGGGCAATTTTTTCCTCCAGTGTCATGCGCGGTAAAAGATCATTCACACGTTCCTGGACGGACAGGGAAGGATTCTTATATTTCATCGTTGATCACTCCATTTGATGGGCTTGGAAAAAACTGGTTGCAGCCTGAACCAATGACGATACCATATTCAATAGAAAAATATTGTAATCTAAAAATAGGGAAAGCAGATATTTCCCTGCATGCATGAACTTTCAATCAACGCAAGCAGCGGAGGAGGTGCTCCCCTGTACAATCAATCCACCCTCCTAATTTGTCTCCGTCACCTTGTGAATGGAGCGCGGGGTTTCCGTGCTGTAACCCCGGGCACGGGTCAGGTGATAGACGAACAGCTGGGCGGGCAGGATGGTAATTAACGGGCTGATCCATTCCGGAATACCGGCTGGCAGGGGGATGGGGGTCTGAGCGAATTGCAGTACTTCGGGGTCATCAGAAATGACTACCAGTTCGGCGTGGAATTGATCGCGTAATTTCACCAGCAGATCGCGTACGGTTTCAAAGACGGCACCAGATGGAGCAACCGCCAGGACGGGAAACCCCCGGGTTACCAGTGCCAGGGGACCATGCAGGAAGTCCGCCGAGGAGTAGGGATCGGCAATTGTATAGGTCAGCTCCTTGAGTTTGAGGGACCATTCAAAGGCGGTGGCATAATTGAATCCCCGACCAATGACCACACACTGTTCCATGTAGCGGTAGCGCTGTGCCTGGATTGCCAGGTCGTTGTCCAGTTTCAGGACAGCTTCCATCCATTCCGGGGCTTGTTCCAGGTCGTCCCATCGTTCGGGGCGGTCAGTTTCCAATGCGGCAGAGATCATCGCCACTGCCATCAACTGGGCGGTGTAGGTCTTGCTGGCGGCAACTGCCTTTTCTTCACCTGCCATGATGTCAATTACCAGGTCGGCTGCTTTTGCCAGCGGAGAATCGGGTGCATTCGTAATTGCCATGGTTGGCACACCCTGCCGTCTGCCTTCCTGGAGTACAGAGATGATATCGGGGGATTTGCCGGATTGGGAAATGCTCACAACCAGGGAATTTGCCAGGCTGGGGGGAGTGCCGTAATAGGTGAACAGGGATGGCAAAGCCAGTGCAACTGCCAGAGAATTGTGCGCCCCCCAGAGATAACCGGCATACCGACCGGCATTGTCTGATGTGCCGCGAGCAGCCAGGAAGGCATACCGGATACCATGCCGCCGAATCAGCCGGGCTGCTTCCTGTACCTGGGATCGCTGTCCTCGCAGCAGCCGCCGGATGACCTCCGGTTGTTCAAAAATTTCATCATGCAATCCCATGGAAGGCTCCTGAACATTATGATGTATTCATACCAATGGCATCAAGGCAAAGAAGGCTGCCACGCTCCTGCCTGGAAAAAGAAGGGGGTGTTACGCCTCTGAAAATTTTAGCATGAAATTGTTTGTAGGGAAGGGAGGGCTATGCTCCTATAAAAATGAGCTGGCTCAGCCAGCTCATTTTGTGGGCGCGATAGGGCTCGAACCTACGGACCTCACGGATGTGAACCGTGCGCTCTAACCAACTGAGCTACGCGCCCAACGTATGGGGATTATAGCAAAGGTTTCCCCCTTTGGCAAGATCAACTGTGATAGAATCAACGAGTGCCGTGGACGCCGACCACGGCACTCATTCAAGGAGGAGAAGAAGAGAAGTCGCCCTTCGAATGTTATCTTACCAGAGCCCTGCCAACCCTGCTTGACGCAAACCCTACGCTTCCCCTACGATCAACTTGCAATTCCCTGACAATTCGGCTTTTTGGATCAAATTGGAGGAAATTTTTGACTGCAATTTCTGAAATGTGCTGTGAATGGAGTGCCGCGAATACTCCGCTTGGTTGGATTGCGTTGGGCGTTACCGGGAATGGACTGGCTCGGTTGGATTTTGCTGAATCGATTCCATTCGGAACCCGAAAAGATGATCACCCCCTGCTGATCACCGCCTTTGA
>JAGVUS010000334.1 GCA_019136175.1 Chloroflexota bacterium
AATCACCTGCCCCAGACCGCAGCCAATCAACATGGCAACATGGTCCGCACCGACAAACCCGGCAATGTTGGGCGGCAGATACATACCGGCATTGGGGGCAAAATGCAAACCAATATTTTCGGCGGGGAATTCCAGCGCACCCATCACCGCCGGGACATAAGGTGCCACGCCCAGCTGATGCACCGGCAAGCCACAGAACAGATGGTGAATCACAGTATTTCCCACTGCCGCCACGCGGAGGATTGATTCGATGGGCTGCCCTGCTTCGGTGCAGAGTTGTTCCGCCAATGCCTGCACCTGTTTCACCAGCAGGCGCTGCAAGGTATGCCGCCCTTCCGGGTGCTGGTCGGCATAGGCGATGCGGCTGACCACATCCTCACCATACGGAATTTGCGGATTGACCGCCCCGGCGCGCGCCAGGATTCTGCCGGATTGCAGGTTCATCAGGTAGGCTGCCAGCTTGGTGGAGCCCAGGTCCAGTGCCAGCCCCAGTGGTGGGATGCCGCCCGGTAATTCCAGGACAGGATCATCCATATCGGATTCAAATCCGTTATCCAATCCCTCCACCTGCAAACGCTGGAAGGACGAAAGTGATTCTGGCGGGATCTCAATCCGCACATCCGCCAGGGGACGGGCAAGGCAGGCAAGCCGGAACCCCTTCTGCAGCCGGTCCATGCCCAGGGCTTCCACCTCAACTGCGCCAGGTGCAGACAATTCACCAGTAACCAGGCGCACCCGGCAGGCACCGCAGACGCCCGCTCCACCACAAACCGCCGTCAGGGCAACACCGGCAGCGCGGGCAGCATCCAGCAGGGTCCGGCTTGAATCCACCTGCACCCGTCTGCCCAGCGGTTGAAAATCCACCCAGACGCTCGGGTTCATTCCTGCCACCCCGACGATCTCAGGATGGACTCATCGTGGGTTTCAAGGATCGATTCGCCGGGCTTGAGAACCAGGAAATCCGCATCCCAGTCCCCTGCCAAAAGGCGATGCAGGAGGCTTAAATCCATTGCCAGCATCTCAAACATCCAACCCCAGCGATCCGCCTGGCGGCGTGCTTCCTCCTGCGCCTGGCTGTCATCCCCCAAGCCGGACGCCAGGAAAACCGCCCGCTGATAATGCTGCGCCCAGGCACCCATGACCTCCACCAGATAATCGGCGTTCTCCCTGCCGTATTTTTCCACAAAACGGTCATACTCCGCCTGGATCTCACCGGCGGAACCCAGCCCCAGCGCAGCGGTCGAATCCCCGGCAGCCTGGCGCTCCATGTAATCCCGGGAATACCAGAAGGTTCCCGGGCAGCGGGCAAACTCCACGAGATACCTCTGGCGGCTGCCCAGGAACAAGGTAATGCAGTCATGGGCTCGGGGGATGACAAGCGGTATCCCCACGGCAACCAGCCCGGCAGTTGCCCGCCCGCAGAGACCGTAACCAAGCACAACGGCATCGTACCCGGCGGATGACGCAGCATGGATTTGCTCCTGGAGCTGCCCGCGCAGGCAAGCCGGGTGATTGTGCTGCCCTTTTTCCACCAGGCGAACGTCCACCTGGTGGGGAGATTGCGATGCACTCCAATATAAAGGCCGCGCCAGGACCTCACAAGCAATGCAAAGAAGCTTCAAACGGGCATCCGGATAAAAATGCACTGGCAGGTTCATCCCGCCAGTGCAACAGGGATACAATGGAACGGGCTAGCCCACCTGCTCGGTCAGGTAATTGGGCAGACCCATCTGGTCAATCTGGTCAAGCTGCGATTCCAGCCAATCCACGTGATTTTCCTCATCCTTGAGGATGGTTTCAAACAATTCCCGGGTCCCGTTGTCGCCAACTTCCACTGCAAGACGAATGCCATCGTTGTACAGCTTGACGGCACCAATTTCCGATTCGTGGTCAAACTGGAACTGGACATCCACGGCATCCCCAACATGGAGTTTGTTCAATTCGCTCAGGATGGGTTTGCCCTCCAGGAACAACAAACGTTCCATCAGCATTTCGGCATGTTTCATTTCTTCAATGGCGCGGTGTTCAATGACATCATGGAGCTTTTCATAGCCCCAGTCCTCGCACATGACCGAATGGAGCATGTACTGGCTGATGGCAGTCAGTTCCTCCTTGAGAAGGTCATTCAAAAAGGCAATAATCCGGTCGTTTCCTTTCATCGTTCCTACCTCCACTGGTGATTGGGTTCTTCGTCTGTTAATCATAGCATATATTTGCCAAAAGCGGTCGGGGGAGCGGATGGTTTGACATTCCCCGCCAAATCGACTACGATAGAGATGAATTTGCAGTCCCGGAGGCTTGCCATGGAAATCCAACCATCTGAAGAAAGAAAACTGGTGCATATTTATTCGACCGATGGAACCATTAAGGCGGAACTCATCCGCGCGTTTTTGGAAACCAATGGCATCCGCGCCCTGGTCAGCCAGGAATCTGCCGGGATTGCCTATGGTTTTACTGTGGGCAGGCTGGGGGAAGCCCGCATTTTTGTTTATGAAGAACAGGCAGCGCAGGCGGAGGAATTACTGGCAGCACTGGAACGGGGTGAGTTTGAACTGCGCGATGAGGATTACCAGCCGATTGCGTTTGAGGAAGACCTGGACGAAGCTTGCGATGATGATGAGGAGGACGAGGATCGTCCTGCTCCTGAAGAATGACTGCCGGGGTTTGAATGACACGCCAACCAGCAGACCTGGAAGCACATGCCCACGCAGCGCTTCACCTGCTGGAATGCAGCATCCTGTTGTACCGCCAGGGGGATGATGCCTTTTCCCGGGTGGCTGCTGTCCAGCTTAGAATCCTGCTCTGCGATACCACCCGCAGGCACAACCGGATGGAAAGCCTTGCCCTGCTGCCCCGCATTGAGCCTCAACTTAACCTGCCCAACCTGTCCACCGGCACATTCATGTCCATCCAGGCATGGCTGGAACAGCCCCTGCCTGCCATGCCGGAAATGTCAGTACGGGACCTGATCCGCCGGGTATGCGACCAGGATGGCGGTGCACATGTTGATCCCCATGCAAACACCCCTCCACCGCCAATGGCTGGTGAGTGGATTATCCAGTTGGGGGAAATCCTGCTTGCAGAATTGGTAAAACGCCAGCCGCCTCGGGAATTCCGTCCCTAGGACATCCACTCTCCAATTTCCGCCCAAGCATATTCCAGGTGTGATGCCAGGGCGGGTCCCAGCTTGCGTCTCACCCGCTGGTGCGCCCATTCCATCAGGCGAAGCCCGCCAATCTCATGAAACCGCTTCCCAATCTCACGCGCCCGGGTGTGCCGGCATTGGGAGTTGAATGGAGAGCCGGGTCTCTCAGAGAGATAATCATCGGTGGTTCCAATCCGCAAGAGCTCACCCAGCAGGCGCTGCACTTCTTCCCGGTTTTGGGAAGGATACGGTGATGACCCGAAAATTGATTCCAAAAATTCAAACATACTGGCTCCTCAAGACCCGGGATTTCAATAATTCATTGTACCGCACAGCACGCTTGCGCGCCAACCTATGATAAAACTATACCATGAAATGGATTTATCTTGCCCCCCATCTGGATGATGCCGCATACTCGTGCGGCGGTCGCATCTGGGAACAAACCCGGAAGGGCGACATTGTTGAAGTATGGACCCTGTTTGCCGGTGATCCGCCCGAAGGACCCCTGCCGCCATTTGCCGAAATCATGCATATGATTTGGGAAACCGGGCGGGATGCGTTTTCCATCCGCCGGGCGGAGGATGAAGCTGCCTGCCGGATCCTGGGTGCCATTCCGGTTCATTTTCCCTTTGTCGATTGCATATACCGGCGCGATTCAGCCAGCGGTGAACCACTGGTGCAATTCAAGGAAGACCTCTCTGCACCCTACACCCCCGCGGAAGGTCCCCTCCTGCAGGAGATCATCGCAACCCTGCAATCCCGCCTGCCGCCGGATGTGCTGCTTGCCTGCCCACTCACCCTGGGCAACCACCGGGACCATCAACTGACCCGCGCTGCAGCCGAAGCACTGCACCGACCCCTGCGCTACTATGCAGATTATCCCTACTCCGAGGAAACCGATGATCTGCAGCAATGGATCCA
>JAGVUS010000053.1 GCA_019136175.1 Chloroflexota bacterium
AAAATTCCAGACGTTCTCCCCCAGTGACTGCAATTCCACAAACCGCAATTGGGCACCAGCACCCACATGCACTTCCACAATCCCGGCATGCAGGATTTGCCCATCCCCTTCCTGTGGAGAGGATATTTCATAAACAAAAGTTGCTGAAGCACCTTCTTCCAACCAGATAATGATATGAGAGAAAAATGCCTGCCCTGAACCCGGTGTCCAGAGAATTGTATGGAGCGGTTGGGTAATGTGGACATTGCGCGGCACATAAAGGAGCATGCCGGTATTTGCCAGGGCGGCAGCCATGGCACTGAACTTCCCCGATTCAACCGGGACCGTTTTTCCAACCAGGGATCCAAGCAACTCCCCATGTTGCTTTTCTGCTGTAAGCAGGTCCGTGAAGATCACACCTTGTTGGGCAAGCTCCGGCAGCAAAAAACCATCTGTTCCTGCCGGTGTGAGGATTAACTGACCTCCATGTGGGTCATCCGCCAGTGGTTTTAATAAATAAGCTGGCACTGGTTCAGATTTTCCATTTGTTTTGATTTCAAATTGATCCGCCTGCAGTTTTCGCAGGTCCGTCCGCCTCCAGGCTTCCTGCTGTATATCCGGCATTGGGAACCCCTGGTAGATTTCCCAGGCGTGCTTTCGAAAAGTATGCAGAGCAGCCGGTACATCAGGTCGAACCTGATCTTCTGTAAACTGGAATTGTTTGGGTTTGGAATCGGGTCGGCGGGTTCGCACAACCACCTGCGGTTTTTCTGTCGTCATCAATATTTTCCTTTCCTTACCCCACAGAGCCTGCCATCTGCAACTGGATCAAACGGTTCATTTCAACCGCATATTCCATTGGCAATTCTTTGACAAGCGGTTCAATAAAGCCCGAAACCACCATCGTTGTGGCTTCTTCCTCGCTCAACCCGCGGCTCATCAGGTAAAACAATTGTTCCTCCCCCACCTTGGAAACAGTTGCTTCGTGTCCGATGGTAACATCCTGTTCATCAATCTCAATGTATGGGTATGTATCCGAGCGGGATTGTGGGTCCAAAATCAGGGCATCGCAGACTACATTGGATTTCACTCCCACTGCTTCCGGGTGCACTTTCAGCAAACCCCGATACGAAGAACGCCCTCCGCCTTTGCTGATGGACTTCGAGGTAATTTTACTGCTGGTATTTGGTGCAAAGTGGATGACCTTGCCGCCTGCATCCTGCGACTGACCTGGTCCGGCAAACGCCATGGACAGGATTTCCCCACGCGCGCCCGGTCCCATCAAGTAACAGGACGGATATTTCATTGTGACCTTGGAGCCAAGATTACAATCCACCCATTCCATGACTCCATTTTCTTCCACCACGGCACGTTGAGTCACCAGGTTGTATACATTGGTGGACCAGTTTTGGATGGTGGTATAACGGACCCGGGCACCCTTCTTCACAATAATTTCAATCACCCCGCTGTGGAAGGAGTCAGTGGTATATTGTGGAGCCGTACAACCTTCCACATAATGTACCTGCGCACCCTCATCAGCAATGATAATGGAGCGCTCGAACTGCCCAATATTGGCAACATTCAGCCGAAAATATGCCTGCAGGGGAAGATCAACCTTTACACCCTTGGGAACATACACAAAAGACCCACCGGACCAGACCGCGCTGTTCAGTGCAGCAAATTTGTTATCCTCAATCGGTATGACCGTCCCAAAATACTGGCGGAACAATTCGGGGTGCTGGCGTAAACCATCTTCAATGCTCAAGAAGATGACACCCTGTTTTTCCAGGTGTTCCTGGATGGAGTGATACACCATTTCAGACTCATACTGTGCGCCAACACCAGCCAAAAATTTTCGCTCTGCTTCGGGAATACCCAGTTTATCAAACGTCTGTTTGATGGTATCAGGAACATCATCCCAGCTCTTGCCTTGCATGTCGGTTGGTTTCACATAGTAATAAATCTCATCCAAGTTCAACCCGGTCAGGTCTGCCCCCCAGGTGGGCATGGGACGCTGCAGGTAATGCTCCAGGGCTCGCAGGCGGAATTGGAGCATCCACTCGGGCTCACCCTTCATGGCAGAAATTTGTTCCACAACCTCCCGGTCCAAGCCCTTCCTTGTTTTGAATACCGAAACATCCGGATCTTGAAATCCGTAGCGATAATTTCCAAATCCTTCAAGAAGATCCGCCTGGGGATCATTACTCATTCTCTACCTCCAATCATCAATGGAATCTGCTCCAGTAAAACCTTTCAATCAGAATCAGGAGACAGTGCCATTCTCCAGTTTTTCGCGCACCCAATCATACCCATGTTCTTCAAGGTGTTGTGCCAGGTCCGCGTCACCAGATTCCACAATTCGTCCATCCATCATCACATGGACTACATCCGGGCGGATGTAGTTTAGAATGCGCTGATAGTGTGTGATCACCAGCACACCCAGTTCCGGTCCACGCAACGTATTCACGCCTTCCGAGACAATCCGCAAAGCATCAATATCCAAACCCGAATCGGTTTCATCCAGAATGGCAATTTCCGGCTTCAGCACTGCCATCTGCAGAATTTCGGCTCGTTTCTTCTCACCACCTGAAAAGCCATCGTTCAGGTACCTTCCTGCAAATGCCGGGTCCATCTTAAGCATGCTCATTTTGTCTTTCAGCATCCGCCGAAATTCGGGAATGGAGATTCCTTTGTCATCCGGGTTTTCTGCTTTCCGGCGGGCATTAACCGCTGTCCGCAGGAAATTTGCAACTGTCACGCCCGGAATTGCCACAGGATATTGAAATGCAAGGAAAATCCCGGATCGGCTGCGCTCATCAGGCTCCAAATCCAGGATATTCTGTCCCTTAAAGATTACCTCCCCTTCCGTTACTTCATAAGATGGGTGCCCCATCAGGGTGTACGCAAGGGTAGACTTGCCGGTTCCATTTGGACCCATAATGGCATGGACTTCTCCTTTGGGAAGGTCCAGGGTAAAACCCTTGAGAATTTCCTTGCCATTGATTTGGACATGTAAATTGCGGATTTCAAGATCGCTCATCTAGGAATACTCCTTTTATTTCTTCCAGTATGCGGAAGACAGCCTGTTTTATTTGAACGCCCGGATTATACCACACAGCCTTCTTTAGGTCAATATTTATGATATTTATATATAATATTGACGAATTGATAAGCCTTGTGATATACTCATCGCATGAAAAGTACCCGGGAACGGATTTTGGATGTTCTGCACTCAAATCCCCGCTCGTCCATTAATGACCTGGCAGAAGCGGTGGGAATTAATGCAATTTCTGTCCGGCATCACCTGAATAATCTGGAAGCAGACGGTTTAATTCAATATGATGAAGAAAGGCATGGTGTTGGCAGACCGCGATTGGTCTATTCCCTGACGGAAAGAGGTGTGGAACGGTATCCAACACGTTACCTTCAGTTAACTGATCGTTTGCTTGACCAGCTTAAGGAAGCGCTTCCCCAGGAAGCGATCAACCGGATTTTTACCCAGATGGCTGCCAAACTGGCAGCAGCTCACCGCAAGAAAGCAGAGCACCTGCCATTGGAAGGCAGGATTAAACTCCTGCAGGAAATTCTTGCCCAAGAGGGTTTTGAAGTCGAGTGGGAAGCGGACGGGGATCACTATCATATCCGCGAGATTACATGCCCCTACTATCACATTGGTCACTCGCACCCAGAAGTCTGTACGATTGATCAAACCCTGATTTCCACCATCCTTGATATTCCCGCAGAAAAAATTCAATGCGTTCTCAGTGGTGATCGTCACTGTACATTTCTGATTCCTCGTCCCCAACCCAAGGAGAATCCCTTATGAGTAACACACCCGGTTCCAATCCCGCAGTATGGGAAGCTGAAAGCCAATTTCCTGAATTATGCGAAAAATTACGGGAAGCATTCAAGGAGATTGTGGATCCAGAGCTTGGATTCAATATCATTCAGTTGGGTCTCGTCCGGAATGTATCCATACAAGAAGACCAAGTCGTTATCCGAATGATTCTAACAACACCATTCTGTCCCTATGGACCTGCCATGCTTGAATCCACCCGACAAAAAGCAGAAGAGACACTGGAGAGACCATCGTTTATCGATTTCGGCATGGAAGCCTGGGATTTCTCCATGATGGAAGAAGGTCTGGCGGACGACTGGGGTTTGTACTGATCAACGATCCACAATAAAGACGGGCTGGCGCCCGTCTTTTTTTTGTCAATCATTTCTCTAACTGGTTCGGAACAGGCTGGTTAGACGCATTGCCAGCCCCATGTTTCCCTGGATTCTAATTTTCCCCATCATAAACGCACGGGTGGCGTCCATTTCTCCCTTAAAGATCGCATAAAAATCAGATGCATCTGCCGTAATGGTCAATGCCGGGTTCTCCATGGTCCCCTTTTCCACCGTGCATTTTTGATCACGGATCTTCATAACCCACTCTCCCCCCTTATCTCCCGTCAGTACCACTTGGATGGATGTATTCAAACCAACTGCCTTCTCCGGTAAAAAGTAATTTGGAAGATCACTGAAAAATTGATCAATATTCATTTCGGTCATGGTTGTCTCCTTTTCCTGATTATAAATCAAAACGTACCTGGAAGGTTTATCCCATCCAGGTACGTTCACCCTGCCGTCAGATTTTACCAACCGGATACTAAAATGCCTGATCCGGTTTCCACTGCTTCCAAACCTTGCCTGCCAGGTCTGGACCGGGTTTCAAGGTAGCTTTCCCAGGCTGCCACCCGGAAGGTGTAACCTCTCCTGTTGCCCGCACATGCTGGAAGGCTTTCACCTGGCGGATTAATTCCGACACGTTCCTGCCAACTTCGGGGGTCATCACTTCCATTGCACGAATGACAAAATCCGGGTCGATAATGAAACGCCCGCGAATATCAACACCGCTGTCTTCGTCGTACACTCCGTAAATTGTACCAACTTTTCCACCGGCATCGGAGAGCATCGGGAACGGCACTCCCCCATCGACCATCTTGGATAATTCTTCTTCCTGCCAAATTTTATGAGAGAACCGGCTGTCCGTGCTCATTGCAAGGACTTCCACACCCAATTGCTGAAGTTCAGGATATTTGACGGCAACTGCCGACAATTCCGTAGGTCAGACGAATGTGAAATCACCGGGGTAGAAACAAATGACAATCCACTTTCCCTTATAATCCGATAAACGGATGTTTTTAAAACCGCCATTTTGAAATGCCGATAATTCAAAATCTGGGGCTGGTTTTCCTACTTTTGCCAACATTTTTGTCACCTCCTTGGTTGGGGGAACAGATCCTGATGATTCTGCAGTTTCAGCAGGGATCTCAAGGATCGGTCCTTTGGATGGTTGAACACAGGATTCTTTCTTTTTTTCTGCCACTGGCACACCTCCTTATCAATCGCAGTGTCTATAATGGAAACAGCAGGGTTGTCATAAATAATTGTACACACAAACCCTGAAATTGCAACCAAGATAACAGGAATTGTCCATGAATGACCATGCTTCGCAATCCCCCAAAAAGAAGTTATACTCATGCATGGAAAGAGGTGAACCATGATTAAATCCTTCCATTTCTCTTCCGACGGAACATGCCAATACAACCTGAATAGTGATGAGCTGATCCAGGCAAGATCCGATTCATCGGGTTTGCTTTGGATCAATCTGGAATACCCATCACCTGAAGAAATCCAGGATATCCTGGTCAACCTGTTTCATTTTCACCCCCTGGTAATTGAAGACTGTCTGAGTATCGGATACCAGACTCCCAAAATAGACGAATTTGACGACTATATTTTTATCATTGCGCATGTCATCAAAGCAAACCAGTCGATGGATGATATTACCACCCAGGAACTGGATTTCTTCCTCGGCTCCAATTACCTGGTGACCTTTTTCCTGGATGAGGGACCTTCTCCCGTGGAATCTGTATGGCTACGGCTCAGTCGGGACGAGAGATTATACAAACATGGCGCCGATTTCCTCTGCCACACCATTCTGGATGATATTGTCGACAACTACACGCCAGTGATTGATGAAATCGAAGAAGCAATGGACAGCCTGGAAAATGAGGTGTTGGAAAAACCAAACCCGAAAACGCTGGAGCAATTAATTCAGATCAAGCATGGTCTTCTGGCAATCCGACGAATTATCCTCCCCCAGCGGGAAGTCATGAACCGTCTCAGCCGGGATGACTTTCCGCAAATCAAACCGCAGGTTCAAATTTATTACCGGGATATTTATGATCACTTGGTGCGAATCCAGGACATGATTGAATCCTTGAGGGATATTGTTGCGGGTGACCTGGACATCTATTTGAATTCAACCTCCCTCCGACTGAATGAGATTATGAAAGCCCTGACAATTGTCTCAACCATATTCCTTCCGCTATCTTTCATCGCTGGGGTATACGGAATGAACTTTCATTTTATGCCGGAAATTTCCAAGCCATGGGGATATCCAATGGCGTGGTTGATTTTTCTCTTAATTGCCGCCGGGATGCTCTACTTTTTCAAGAAACGCCGCTGGTTCTAAACCGGGGATGGTTATTTTTGAAATTAACTATTCATCTCAATAAATTCATTGTGCTATAATCCTGACTGTATCCACCCCCGCCCGGAATGGTGAAGCCATGATAGAAATCCTGACAGACAGCTGCTCCGATCTCAATCCGGAATTAATCGATCGTTTTCACCTGCAAGTGATCCCCCTGCAGGTTTTTATCGCAAATCGAAACCTCAGGGATGGGGAAATTAAACTTGCCCAGTTATTCGATGAGGTTTCCAAAACCAGCCAGTTGCCCAAAACTGCCGCCCCCTCGGTGGGTGATTTTCTACAATATTTTAACACTCCGGGAGAAAAGATTTTTATCGGTATTTCCTCCCAACTTTCGGCAACCATGCAAAACGCCAGCCTGGCAATGGCACAACTGGGTCGTAATGATATTTGTTTGATCGACTCGCTCAACCTTTCCACGGGGATTGGCTTGCTGGTTTGCAAAGCCGCCGAACTGCGCGACCAGGGATACCCACTTGATGCCATCTGCAAGGAAATTGAGGCAACCCGCCCGCTGGTTCATTCCACATTTATCATTGACACCCTGGATTATCTCTACAAGGGAGGTCGATGCAATGCCCTGGAACTGGTGATGGGCAGCCTTTTGAGAATCCGACCTGTCATTGAAGTTCGCCAAGATGGAACAATGGGGGTTAAGGAAAAAATTGCCTCCACTCGCAAAAAAGCACTCCAAAGCCTGTTGAAGGATTTTGAATCCCTGCTCCCCAACGTTGACCTTCACAGGATTTTTATCACCCATACAGGTTGCGATTCTGATGCCGAATACCTCAAAATCGAGCTGAAGAAACTGGCGAAGATTGATGAAATCCACATCACATATGCTGGAGCAACCATCGCCAGCCATTGTGGTCCAAATACGATTGGGATCCTTTATATCCTGAAACAGCCATAAATCCCAATGCTGTCATCATGGATCAAGTGAGTGTTGAAATATCATTATAGAAAATAATCAGAGTGCCCATTCGATGAGCACTCTGATTTTTTCAACCGAATGATGTCAGGAAATTACACCCAGTTGTTTTCCAACCACAGAGAATATTTCCAGAACGCGATCCAGTTGTTCATCCGTATGCGTAGCCATATAGCTGGTGCGCAATAATTGTCGTCCGGGCGGAACAGCCGGGCTGATAACCGGATTGACAAAAACACCTGCATCAAACAGCGCCCGCCAAAAGAGAAATGTCCGTTCATCATCGCCAATGATGATGGGGATAACGGGTGTTACAGAATGACCGATATCAAAACCAAGACTGCGAAAACCCGCCCGCATTTTTTCGGCAATCTGGTTGACCCGGAAGATGCGTTCAGGTTCTTCACGCATCACCTGCAAGGCAGCCAGTGCAGCAGCAGCATTCCCTGCTGGGATGCTGGCACTGAAAATCAATGCCCGCGCATGGTGTTTGATGTAGTGGACAACATCATCATCTCCAGCAATAAATCCGCCCAGGCTTGCGAAGGATTTACTGAAGGTGGACATGATCAAATCGACATCGTTTGTCAATCCAAAATGAGCAGCCGTTCCTTTGCCCCCACCAAGGACACCCATGCCGTGGGCATCGTCAACCATAATACGTGCGCCATATTTTTTTGCCAGGGGCACAATGTTGGGGAGGTCAGCAAGGTCGCCTTCCATGCTGAACAAGCCATCCACAACAATCAGCCTTCCCACTGTATCCGGGATGGATTGCAGTACCCGTTCCAGATGATTCATGTCATTATGGATGAAACGTTCCAATTTCCCATATCCCAGCCGAGCACCATCCACAATACTGGCATGGTCATCCTTGTCAAGAATAACCACATCCCCCCGCCCCACCAATGCGCTGACGGTGCCAAGGTTGGTCTGCATCCCCGTGGAAAATACCAGGGCAGCCTCTTTGCCCACCCATTCCGCCAGTTCGTGCTCCAATTGTTCATGCAGTTCCAGTGTCCCATTCAGAAAGCGGGAACCGGTGCAGCTGGTACCAAACCGTTCCACAGCCCGTATGGCTGCTTCACGCACCTTGGGATGGGTTGTCAATCCAAGGTAATTGTTCGAACCGCACATAATCAATCGTCTGCCGTGAAAAACGGTTTCCGATCCCTCATTTTCTGTCATTGGAATGAAATATGGATAAACCCCCCGGGCAATTGCTTCACGAGCATCCTGGAAAGCATAACATTTCTCAAAAATATCCATTGCTGCATCCTCATTTTGAATTGAAAATAATTGAAAGGAATAATTCCATTAGGAATTGTTCGATTATAACCTGAAACAGAATGTTATTGTTACAGGTTGAGAATTACCATCCATCGTGATTCCATACAGGAACAATGGCAGAGGCTGATCTCTCCCATTGTTCCAAGCTTCCGATGTTACAAATATTATTGTTCCAATTGAACGATTTTGTTAAATCGGCGATGATGTCGTTCTTCCGTCGAGAATTTTGCCCCCAAAAATGCGATGATAATTTCCCTTGCCAATTCCTGACCAATGATCCGGGCACCAAGGCATAAGGCGTTCATATTATCGTGTTCCACCCCCTGGTGAGCTGAATAGGTATCGTGGCAGACGCCAGCATACACCCCTTTCAGTTTATTGGCTGCAATACATGCGCCCACCCCCGACCCGCACAGTATAATCGCCCGATCCACCAAACCGGATTGCAACTCCCGTCCGGCTTTTTCAGCAATATCCGGATAATCCACACTGTCTGTGTTGTATGTACCCAGATCCAGCACTTCATGTCCAAGATTTTGTACCACTGATATCACAAGCGGTTTTAGAAGGAATCCCGCATGATCGCACGCAATAGCTATACGCATTTTTGCCTCCTGTATAATCCTGATTTTATCATGAATACAAAACAGCCCGCCATTCAGCAGGCTGTTTTGTGTTTTCCGGATCCGAAATGGACTGGCTATTCCTTCTGGGGCGGATAGTGGATTTCCACAAGCAGCTTTTCAATTTGATCCTCGGTCGCCGGTTCAGTAAACTCAACAGTCACCTTCCTGGTCTGAGAATCTCCTTCCACCCTCTGAATTCCCGGTAACTCACCCAGTTCCATCTTAATCGTATGGATACAGTGCCCGCATGATATGGCAGGGATATGGTATGTAATCGTTTTCATTTTATGCTCCTTTATTAATTAAACCTGTGTTGCTGCATTATAAACATCAACAATTTCCTTCAAGACACGTTCCCGTTCGTTGGGATCATCTCCCTGCACTGCTGTAATCAGGCAGGAATTAAGGTGATTTTCCAGAATCATCCCGCCGATTTTATTCAATGCAGCCTGTACCGCCTGGATTTGCCGAATAACGTCAATACAATAAGCATCCTCCTCAACCATTTTTTGAATTCCTCGAAGGTGCCCTTCCGCAATTTTCAAACGAGTCATCACATCTGCATTTTTCATCATTTCTCCTCGTCCATCCCCCCCTGGGGGGTGGGATGATATGATGGTATCAATTCCACCCATATTTGTCAAGTTTATTCGTCCAATGCTATAATGACTTAATGGTGACAAAACGGGAATCAATATGAACTGGATCATTCGACATTTCACCCCAATTTCCATACTCTCCATTATTTTTTCCATCCTCTGGATTGGTCTGACATCCTTCCTTCTACCATTACCTGTCCATCAGTCCGCCAGCGCCCCCCGTGCGGGTTTTTCCGCACCAGATTTTTCGCTTCCCGATCTTCAGGGCTCATCCCTCCAGCTTGGCGACCTCAAGGGGAAAGTAGTTATTCTGAACTTTTGGGCGAGTTGGTGTTCGCCGTGCAAAGCGGAAATGCCCGCTTTTCAATCGGTGTACTCCCAATGGAAAGAGGAAGGGATCGAGATTGTTGCTGTCAACACAACAAGCCAGGATTCGCTGGCAGGTATCCAGTCTTTTGTCTCTTCCTATCAATTATCTTTTCCTATTCTTCTTGATTCTGACGGGAGCGTGAACCAGTTGTATCGTGTCCAGGCTCTACCCACAACATTTCTGATCGACCGCCAGGGCATGATCCGCGAAGTGATCATCGGAGGACCTGTCCCGGAAGCCAGCCTGATTCAAAAGGTGGAAATGTTAATAAAGGAATAACAGGTCATGTTTCCCATCCTCAACATCGGTCCTCTTGCGCTTCAAACATCTGGTTTGTTAATCCTGGCTGGCATCTGGCTTGGAATAACCATCAGCGAAAAATCCCTGCCAAAGATAACACGTCTAATCTCTGCCTCCAACCTCTACAACCTGGTGTTTCTCTCCCTCCTTGCCGGGTTGATCGGGGGACGGTTCATATTTGTCCTTCTCCATCCTGAGGCATTTCGTGGAAACTGGATCAGCGCTTTCATCCCAAATACGCAAATGTTCGACGTTTCTGGCGGACTGATCATCGCCTTGATTGCTGCTCTTGTGTACAGTCAACAAAAACATCTGCCATTTTGGGCAACCCTCGACTCGCTGACGCCAATGTTGGCAGTTATTTCCATCTTCATCGGTCTGGCAAATCTTGCTTCCGGAAATGCTTATGGCACTCCCACCAACCTGCCCTGGGGAATTGAACTCTGGGGTGCCACCCGCCATCCCACGCAAATCTATCATATCCTTTCAGCCATGGTCATCCTTTGGTTAATAATTCCGGGAAAAACCATCCACCCTTACCCATCAGGGATCCGTTTTTTAATATTTCTATCCTGCACATCATTCATTCTCCTATTGATTGATACATTTCATGGAGAAGGCGCACTGATTTTGGATCGGTTCCGCCAGGTACAGCTCTTTGCCCTGGTCATTTTGGGAATATCCGTCCATCAGATATTCAAGCGAAAAAATGCAGTCTCTGGTGAGGCGCAAAATGCATCAACCTGATTTACCACTACTAAATAAGACCATCCTAATTACCGGTGCAGCCCGCCGCATTGGGCGGGAACTGGCATTGGGCGCCGCCAGGGCTGGTGCAAACATCCTCCTCCACCACGCCCATTCTCCTGGCGCAGCCGAAGAAACTGCCAAACGTATCCAGGATCTTGGCAGGAAGGTTGAAATCCTTCCATGTGATTTTTCCAATCCCCCGGATGTGCTCCATTTGGTGCAAACCGCATGGAATATCCGCCCGTTTGAAATTCTCGTTAACAGTGCATCCATTTTCTCCCCACTTACGGTGGAAGACACCAGTCTGGAAGATTGGCAGACCCACCTCAACATTAATTTAACTGCCCCATTCCTGCTGTCCCAATCTTTTGCCCGCCTTCTTCCCCAAGACCATGTGGGAAGGATTATCAATATCCTGGATTGGCGCGCTCTTCAACCGGGTGCCGATCACCTGCCCTACACCATCAGCAAGGCTGCGCTTGCCGCTCTAACCCGGTCACTTGCGATTTCCTTTGCCCCCAGGATCACGGTCAACGGCTTGGCGCTTGGTGCCATCCTCCCTGCTGCGGATGGATCCAATCCACAAGCTGCCGCCCAGGCTGCTCTGATTCCCCGTTTCGCTACAATGGATGAACTGGTGCATGCTTTTTTGTTCCTTGCCGCTGGAACAGGTTACGTCACCGGTGAGGTTTTACACCTCGATGGAGGAAGACACCTGCGGTGATCTTCAAGTAAAATAGAAGTATCCGAATAACCCTTGGAAAGGCAGACATGGATCAAATATTTATCGATCATTTACTTGCCCGCGGAATCATTGGAATTTCCGAAAACGAACGCTCCCAGCCACAGGATATTCTCATCAATATCGTGATTTTTACAGATATCAGTAAAGTGGCTGTCTCTGATGATATTGAGGACACAGTCAACTACAGGTCAATGGCAAAAATGGTGCTTGCCTATGCCAATGAAGTGGGCAGGCATACTGTTGAAGCATTGGCGGCAGATATCGCTCAATTACTTCTCAAAGAAACTGGCGTGAGAGGTGTACGGGTCCGGGTGGAAAAACCGGGGGCTGTCCGCTTTTCCCGGTCAGTTGGTGTGGAAATTGAAAGGTGGAATCCCTAAGGGGAAATATGGCGCATCAAGCGATCCTGTTGATTGGATCCAATATCGATCCTACAGTAAATATCCCGAAAGCAATCCACCTCCTGCGGGAAGCCCATCCAATTGCCCGCATTTCTTCGGTGTGGGAAACCAATGCAGTTGGTCGGAATGATGCCCCCAGGTTCTTAAACCTTGCTGTGGAAATCAACACTGTGATGGACATGGCAACATTAAAGGAATCCAGCCTTAAACAGATTGAAACCAGGCTGTGTCGAATTCGCACTGAAGATAAAAATGCACCACGAACAATGGATATTGATATTATTTTGTTCGATCAGCAGGTTGTTGATCCCACGCTATGGGCGCAAGTGCACATCATCCTGCCAGTAGCGGAAATCTGCCCCGAATTTCAGCACCCCGTCACAGGAATCAAACTGACTGAGCTTGCCAGGAGGTTATACCCTGGAAGCCAGGCAAGAATCGTGGAAGACCTGGTTTTGGATTAGAAGTGCAAGGGTTCCGCGCTTCTGGAGATATTATCCAGGAACTCCATGCGCAGCGCCAGATCCGTCCGAAACACTCCCAGCATGGTGGAAGTGGTCATCCGGGAATCATGCTTTTTGACCCCGCGAATCATCGAACACAGGTGCAATGCTTCCACAACCACGCCCACCCCTTGGGGATTTAGTAATTCACACAAAAAATCCGCAATCTGCCGTGTCATCCGCTCCTGAACCTGGAGCCTTCTGGCAAACATATCCACAATTCGGGGGATCTTTGACAATCCAATCACCCGCCCGCGGGGAATATAAGCCACATGCGCCCTTCCAATGAAAGGGAGCATGTGATGTTCACACAGACTGTAGAATTCAATATCCCTGACGATGACCATTTCGTCATATTCCACTTCAAATAACGCATCATTTACCATGGCCAGGGGATCCGTCCGGTACCCCGCCAATAATTCTTCATACATCCGGGCAACCCGTTCGGGCGTTCTCAGTAAGCCCTCCCGCTCCGGATCCTCACCGACCGCAGTTAATATATTTTTGACTGCAATTTGAATGGCTGGTTGGTCCAGGTCGATATGGTTAATCAGGTCAGCTGCGTCATAAATGGATTGTTTCGATTCCATATTCTCATTCCATCAATAATAAGATCTATCGGTTTCTCTTCAATAATTGCATCGCCAGGCTTTGAAGCTCCATACCTGTTGCACGATCCACAATGACTCGATCCAGGGATGCCAGTGCCTCTTGCGTCAGGCGGTCTGCCATGGATTGAGTATACTCCCTCGCTCCATCTTTTTCCAGCATCTGTGCCGCTTGAAATGCTTCGTTGGGTGAAATGGGTCCAGCCAGCCATCTTTGCGAAAACTCACCCTGCAGTTCCAATCCATACAGAACCGGCAGCGTTTTCTTCCCGGTAGTCAGGTCACTGGATGTGGATTTCCCCAATTCCACCTCATCCCCCCAGATACCCAGAAGATCATCCAGAGCCTGAAAAGCCAATCCAAGGTTCCAGCCAAAGGTCCGATACCCCTTCCGCAGCAATTCATCAGCCCCTGCACATAATGCCCCCAACTCGGCGGATGCAGCAAGAAGAGATGCCGTTTTACCGCCAACCATTTCCCAATAGCTGGAAATGGACACCTGGTTTTCGGTTTCGAAAGCCATATCCAGGTACTGCCCCCGGGTCAGTTGAACTGCTGTATGAAACAAAATTCGAATTGCCTCCATGGCTACCGAAGAGCCCAGAGAGGGTTCCAGCCTGGCAAGTGCAAGGGGAGCCAGCGAGAACATGGCGTCCCCGGCATTGATTGCCTGCGCACTCCCCCACTGATTCCACACCGTTGCCCTGCCCCGTCGAAGCACGCTGGAGTCTTCAATATCATCATGGATCAAGGAAAAGTTATGCACTATTTCCACTGCCGCTGCAGCAGGTAAAGCCCGGTGCCAATCCCCCCCTGCCGATGCCCCACACAGCAAAACCAACAATGGTCGAATCCGCTTTCCCTGTGCTTCCGGACCACTGCCGGCACCTTCCCAGCCCATATGATAAAACAGCATGCTGCGCAGGTCACTACTCTCTGTGGGGAAAAATTCCCGAAAAATCTCCTGCAATTCCTGTTCCACTGCCAGTCGCATATTGGTCATTTGAGTCATGTCAATTTCCATCATCCATTAATGGCATACTGCTTAATTCCGCCAGGTTGGCAGCACCGGCAGCAAACATAGTTAACTGGAGCTGCCTGTGCAGGATTTGCAGAAGATCATAGACCTCCTCAGTCGAAATAATCGCCGCCTTCAAAAAGGGGCCCGCCATTCCCCCAACTGTTGCACCAAGAGCGATGGACTTGGCAATCTCCAACCCATTACGAATGCCACCTGACGCAAAGATCATCAGCCCGGGAGCAGTTCTTCTGACAATGCGCAAAGAGTCTACTGTCGAAATCCCCCAATTACGAAATACAGAGGCAATGCTTGCCTGCTTTTCATCCTTCATGCGGTACATTTCCACCTGCGACCAGGAGGTTCCTCCCGCCCCGGCAACATCAATCGCCGACACTCCCGCCTGCAACAACATCAATGCCACCCGCTCAGAAATCCCCCATCCAACCTCTTTCACAATGACTGGAACCGGTAGTTTTTTACACACTTCTTCAATTTTACCAATCAAGCCGCGGAACTGGACATCTCCTTCGGGCTGCAGAGCTTCCTGCAACGGGTTGAGATGCAGGATCAATCCATCAGCTTCCACCATGTCAACGACCCGCAGGCATTGATCGATGGAGTAGTCGTAATTTAACTGGATCGCCCCAAGGTTTGCAAACAAAAGAATATCCGGCGCCCACTTTCGCACCTGAAAAGTCTCCACAAGGCAAGTATTTTCCAGAGCTGCCCTCTGGGAACCCAAGCCAAGTGCCACCCCCGCCATTTGGGCTGCTTCCGCCAGCCTCTGATTGATTTCGGCAGCCTTTTCCGTACCACCTGTCATGGATGATATTAGAATCGGGGCATTTAATGTCCTGCCAAACACAGAGAGCCTGGTATCCACTTCCTCAAGATTGATCTCGGGGAGTGCCTGGTGACAAAACCGCAGCCGATCAAAACCAGCCGACATACCGGATGAAACATCTTCTTCCAGGTTGATGCGAATGTGGTCCGCTTTACGGGATGGGAGAGTGGGAAAGTGATCCATGATATTCTCTTGCGACAGGATAAGGAGAGTATACCAAAATTTCTCCACCAGCAGATGCGCTTTCGGATGAAATTAATCTCCAAAAACTGGTAATCCTGTATGCCTTGACAGATTGTACAGGCAAGTTAAAATTCAAACATCGCAATGGAATCGATTGGAGGTAAAAATGGATTATTACGAAGAAGTGAAAGCCGTCATTGTGGATGTTTTAAAAGTTGACGGTGAAAACATTAAGCCGGAGACACGGTTTATTGAAGATTTAAAAGCAGACTCGATGGATCAATTCTTCCTGATTGACGGTTTATCGGAACGATTCGGTTTGAATATCGCTGACGACGATGCCCGCGCCATCCGCACTGTAGCAGATGCTGTTGATTATGTTTCCAGGCATGTAAATAAATAAGTTGGTTCATTATCCAGCCAACACACAAAATACCCCAAACCAAAACAAAGAGGTGCTCTGAACGCACCTCTTTGTTTTGGTTAAAATAATCGCATCTGGTTTAATGATGGAGTAATCCTGGTATCTCCTCGGGATGGTTGGCAACCCGCACTCCGGCAAGTTTTAGGGCATTCACTTTCTCAGCCGCAGTTCCCGCCCCCCCTTCAATAATTGCTCCGGCATGCCCCATTCGCTTTCCGGGCGGGGCGCTTTGTCCGGCAATGAAGGCAACCACCGGTTTTGTCATTCGCGTGGCGATAAAATCTGCCGCCTTCTCTTCATCTGTTCCCCCAATTTCGCCAATCAAGACCACCCGTTTTGTGCGCGGATCATCTTCAAACATTTCAAGCACATCAAGAAAACTGGTGCCGTTGATGGGGTCGCCCCCAATCCCCACGCAGGTGGATGCACCCAAACCCGCCTCGCGCAGGGCATATAACACTTCATAGGTCAATGTTCCCGACCTTGAAACAACACCGATCTCACCATGGATTGCAATGTTCCCTGGAATAATTCCCACCTTGCACTCTCCAGGCGTTAATAATCCGGGGCAATTCGGACCCACCAGCCTGACCTGCTTTTGATCCAGGTAATTTCGCACCTTCATCATGTCCTGCACCGGCACTCCCTCGGTAATGCAGACGATCAAGGGAATGCCTGCATCTGCAGCCTCAAAGATGGCGTCAGCCGTATACTGCGCAGGAACAAATATCACACTGGCGTTTGCACCAGTGTACTCTACTGCAATTTTGGTGGAATCAAAGACGGGGATTTTTCCATCCAGCACCCAATCACCACCTTTTCCAGGGGTTACACCTGCCACAACATTGGTTCCGTACTGCACCATCTGCTGCGTATGGAACAGACCCTCTTTACCAGTGATGCCCTGGACAAGCAGCCGGGTATTTTGATTAACAAGAATGCTCATATCAGGATCCCTCCACAAGCGCAACAGCTTTTTGGGCAGCTTCAAAAAGTGTCTCCGCGGTAATCATTTGGGCGTTCCTGAGCAGGTTGCGTCCCTCCTCCGCGTTTGTGCCCGCCAGCCGTACCACCATCGGAATTGTTGATTTGACATCAGTCATTGCCATCAATATTCCACGCGCAACCTCATCACACCGAGTAATTCCCCCAAAAATATTGATGAGCACTGCCCTGACTTTTGGGTCCGATAGAATGATCCGAAATGCTGCTGCAACCTTATCCGCCCCGGCGCCACCGCCAATATCTAAAAAATTCGCGGGTTCTCCACCCTGAAGCTTGATCATATCCATGGTCGCCATAGCCAGACCTGCCCCATTGACCATACAGCCAATTTGACCTTCCAGTTGGATATATGCCAAACCATGTTTCCGGGCTTCCACCTCTGCTTCCGTATCCTCATCCACATCGCGCAGGCTTGCAATTGCGGGACGCCGAAACAAGGCATTATCATCAATCACCATCTTTCCATCCAGGGCAATCAACTGGTGATTTGCTGTAATCACAAGCGGATTGATCTCAGCCAGTGTCGCATCAGTTTCGCAGTAAGCCCACCACAATCCCCGTGTAATTGCTATAAATGACTTCCAATATTCCCGCGGAATGTCAATGCAGGCAGCAATGTCTCTTGCCTGATATTCCCGCAGCCCAAGCAATGGATCCACATGAACTTTAAAGATCTTCTCAGGGGATTGACGGGCTATTTCTTCAATATCCACACCCCCGGCTGCGGATGCCATAATCACCGGTTTTCGAGCAGCGCGGTCATTGGTGATCCCCAGATAAATTTCTGTTTCAATATTGGCAGCTTCATCCACAAGCACGCGTCGGACAGCAAGCCCTTTTATCGTCATCCCCAATAACTGGGCAGCCACCGTTTCTGCTTCCTCCGCTGTTTTCGCCAGCCGGATTCCTCCAGCCTTGCCCCGCCCCCCCACCAAGACCTGGGATTTAACAACAACCCGCCCTCCCAGTTCTTCAGCAATTGCACGCGCTTCAGCAGCATTTTCAGTCACCCGCCCACGTGGGATCGGAATCCCGTAGTTGGCAAAAATGGCTTTGGATTGATATTCATGAAGTTTCATGAGCATATTCCTGTGTCATCATATTTGGTAAAGATGGCATTTCCACTCATGACGAAATGCATGATGATGAAAAGCCCGGCAGATATTGCCGGGCTATCATTTATTCGAGACTCAATTTATCCCTTGAGATATTCCTCAAGTGCTTCCTTGCTGATACGGTAGGCATTCCCAATTTTCCGGGCTTTCAATTCGCCCGCCGTGATGGCTGCAACCACATCTTCTTCAGAAACCTTAAGGATGCCTGCCACCTCGGAAGGGGTCATGACGGATGGAATGGCGCCAGCTCCACTCGCAGCTGGAGCTGCCCCACCGCCCTGCGGCGCCTGACCAGCCCCGGTCATACCTTGCATAGCCTGGTTGATGGCACCTCCAATTCCCATTCCAGCGCCAATACCCGCAGTCAAACCAGCTCCACCACTGGGGTTCTGGGCTGCATCCCGCATTGCATCCGCAGCCTGCAGCTGGGTATAGGTCTGCAAATCCAGCATGCCCATCTGGCGCAGTTCTTCTGCAGATTTCTCGGAAGGTTTCAAGTTAGCCAGGTAGAAGGTCTTAAGGGTCAAACCAATCGCAAGAAAATCATCCTGGGCTTTGGCGCGCACTCCCGCGCCAATTTCCTCAGTCAGCCCGATTAATTCTGCCACGCTGTGCTTGGCACCTGTTTCACCCAAAATATCCTGCAGCTTTGAAAGCAACATTGAGCGCAGCCGGTTTTCAATATCCGATGTACGATACATCCCCTGCGCCCCAACAATCTGGGTAACAAACTGCTGCGGATCACTCACCTGGAAGCTGTATGAACCAAATGCAGTTAACAGAGCAACGCCCAGCCCCATTCCAGGATTGCGAACCAGGATGGGTTGCGGAGTGCCCCATTTTCGGTCTGCAAATTCCCGCATTGAGACGTAATACACCTCAGCCGTGAATGGCGTTCGATCGTTAAACACCTTGCCAATCAAATCCACAACCATGGGAATATTGGCTGTCACAATCGTATGACGCCCGGGTCCAAACGTATCCAGGGCTTTTCCGTCCCGGAAGAACACGGCGCGTTGTGCCTCGCGGACAATGACCTGCGAACCAATCCGCAAATCAGCAATCCCCTGTTCGGGAAAACGATGGACAATTTCATCCAGCATCTCGCTTGGATATTCAACAACATCAAATACTCTTGCCATGATACTCGACTCCCTTTCCGTGAATTTTCCGGATGAATTAACTGGACTGGGATTCACCCAGGATAACTTCAGCCCGCTTGTTAAACGCGTCCACGCATTGTTGAGAAAGCGTGGTCAGGTTACGGATGGCTGCTTTTAATCCATCGGTTCCAATGGAGGATTCCACATTATCAATCGCGTTAGCAACCTCGGCTTCAGAATTTAACAACGCAAGGTCATATTCATACAGCTTTGCCAGTTCTTCCTCCCCGATTTTGACAGCCGCAAAAAATGCAGAATATCCATACGATGCTGTACGAACCCGGTCAATAAACTGGCGCAGTTTAATGGCGGCGGATTCCAGATCGTCAATGTAAGCAATTTCGCCTTCATTGATCAATTCCTTCTGCAAGCCGGAAATCCGCTGCCACAAGGCTTCGAAATGATCAGCAATCATTGTCCGCAGAAGTTTGTCGGAAGCTCTCCGGCTCTGCCGCTCGACGTATCCCTTAAATCCAGGAATTTTCCCAAGCAACTTGGTCAAGGGATCCTGATCTCCGGTTACCTGGTCAAATATTTCACTCATGATGCCTCCTTTTTGGCTCCGGTTGGATAAACAAACACAATTTGGATGAGATTATTATAGCGTTAAAAATTATCCTCAACAAGCAATGTACTCTCAATCTACAACAATATACGCAGTCCACAAAAAAACGATGCAATACTCATCTTGTTGTAAGGTATTTGTAAAGCGCGGGTACTTGTATAAACTAGAGATTC
>JAGVUS010000272.1 GCA_019136175.1 Chloroflexota bacterium
TTTCCGATGCAGTCCTGGCAACCACAGGAAAACCGAGCCAGGGTAGAAGGAGCTGGTTGGTTCGAATATCTTACCTGGTTGCAATTGGGTTTATTCTGGCTCTGGTCTTTGATAACCTGGTTGGTCCCCTGGTGGTGGACGGACCACCAGCCCCTCACCTGGAAGCGACATGGTTGACGGATGTTTTTGTGCTGTATTACGTCATGATGATGGTATTCACCGGCTACAATTTCATCAGGGCGTACAGACGCACCATTACCCCCACCAGTCGGCGCCGGATGGCATACCTGCTGGTAGGCGCCATTGCTCCCCCGTTGGGTTCCTTTCCCTATCTGCTTTTTAGTTCTGATTTTGCCGGAAGGCATCCTGGCGTATTCTGGAGTGTTGCTGTACTGACCAATTTCATCCTGGGTGCCATGATTGTGGTGATGGCATATGCTGTCGCATTTTTTGATACTTACTGGTCCGATCGAGTTGTCAAAGCCCGACTGTTTAAGTGGATCATGCGGGGACCGGCGACTGCCAGCCTGACACTGGGATTTGTCACCATTGTGAGGCGTGCCGGGGAATCGGTGGGCATACCATATAACGCATTTGTACCAATCACCATGGTGGTTACCATCCTTTTATGTGAGCACCTGATTTCCCTGTTTGGTCCGGTCATCGAGAAAACCCTGTTTTGGGGAAGTGACCGGCGTGAGTTGGAAACATTGCATTCACTGGAAGACCGTCTGCTGACAAGAAATGATCTGCGCCAATTTTTTGAACTGGTGGTTGCCGTGGTATGTGACAGGTTGCAGGCACCCGGTGCATACCTGGTTACACTTCACCCGGAGGGGATGGAACTGGTGGTGCGGTCGGGAAAAACCCGCTTTGACCTTCAAGGTGAGGGGGGGGAAGGGATCCGGGAAGATTTGAGCCATTTCATCCAAGCCAATGGATTTAAACAGGGCTTCTTCCGGTGGGGGGATGATCTCCTGATTTCCTTAAAGGACGAAGAAAATGGGGATGATCTGCTGGGATTGCTGGGAATTGCAGAAATGGGAATGCTGGAATTGGATGAGGATCAGCAGCGTGACCTGCAGGCATTGGCAAAGCGGTGTGCCATGGCTTTGAAAGATCGCCAGATGCAGGAACAAATATTACAGACGATGGAAGCACTGACTCCACAGGTGGAATTTATCCAACAGTTGCGGGCATCTCCTCCCATTCAACAAAGGGAAGTCCTGATGCGCAGCCCGGTCAACGAGGAGGATGCGGTTCAATGGGTGCGGGATGCGCTTTCCCACTATTGGGGTGGCCCCCGCCTGACAGAAAATCCCCTCCTGAGGTTTAAATTAATCCAGGATGCATTGGAAGCACACGATGGTAACCCGGCAAATGCCCTGCGGGCAATCCTGCGGTCCGCCATTGAACGGGTCCGCCCGGAAGGGGAAAGGCGGTTTACTGGCGAGTGGATATTGTATAATATTCTGGAGTTAAAATTTATCCAGGGCAAGAAGGTTCGCGAGATTGCATCCCGGCTGGCTCTATCCGAGGCTGACCTGTACCGGAAACAACGTGTAGCCATCGAAGCTGTTACCCGTGCCATCCTGGACATGGAAGCACAAGCCCAAACCGGTGTTCTGTCTCCGGCAAATTCATCTGACTCGAATCAAAACGAATGAATCTTCCTGCATTGCATCAACGCAACTGGTATCACAGCCTGGGATGAACCAGGTTTTCTGGAGGTGGGGTTTGTCTCACAATCAAGATCCATCGTACCAATCCATGGAACCCGAAAATTTTGATGAAGAATGGTGGACGGCAATCCTGGCGTATGAAGGCGAAAATGAGGATGAACTCATCGCGGAATATCCGTCAAATGAACCTTCCCGCCCAGCCCAAACTGTTGAATTTGACTGGGAGGTTATTGAACGTATTTACCGGCAGGATGAAGTGGTTGTTGTTACGGTACACGCCTTCAACCGGGGTGGTTTGCTGGTGAGGGGTTTCTGCTTCCAGGGGTTTGTGCCCAATTCCCACCTGGTCCGGTCTTCCACAGGGAATGGCAGGCAGAAAAGCAGCCATCAATATGTCGGGCAGAGTATCCGGGTTAAGATCATTGAATTCAATCCAGAACAAAAGCGGGTGGTTCTCTCGGAGCGGGCAGCAGGTGCGGGCAAAGGCAAGCGCAGTGAACTCTATCATTCCATCCGGGAGGGGATGAAAGTGAGTGGTGTGGTCACCAATGTTACCAATTTTGGCGCATTCATTGACCTGGGCGGGGTGGAGGGTTTGGTTCATGTTTCTGAAATTTCCTGGGGGAGAGTCGTCAACCCGGCTGACCATCTGACAATTGGCATGCAGGTGCATGTGGTGATTTTAAAAACAAATACGGATGATGGCAGGATTGCTTTAAGCATCAAGCGGTTGCAGCCAAACCCGTGGGAAAATATAGCTCGCCGGTATAAACCAGGGGACATTGTTCCTGCAACCATCACTACGCTGGCAGGTTTTGGTGCCTTTGCCCGTCTTGAGGAAGGCGTGGAAGGGTTAATTCATCTTTCCTCCATGCCCATGCTGGAAGCCCCGGACAGGCTGAGTGATATGCTTCACCCGGGAGATTGCGTTCATGTGAGAATTCTGCATCTGGACGTATCACGCCGGCGTTTGGGGCTGGCATTGGTGCAGATCGAATGAGCAAACCGCCAATTCAACGAAAACAGCCTGCCAAATCTCAACCCATGCCTGCCCGGGAGCCGGAGATTGAAAATGGGGAACCATCCTCCTGGCTTGACCACCTGGAAGGGTGGCGGGTTCGTTTGTCCCGTTTTGGGTGGGATTTTCTGGGCGTCATCCTGGTGACATTTGGGTTGTTGACTCTCCTGGGTCTGACTGGTCTGACCAAAGGCTCATTCATTTCTCCCTGGGGAATTGTCTTACGCAAATGGTTTGGGTGGGGAGGATTTGCCATTCCCATTTTGTTGGTCTGGCTTGGGTGGCTGTGCCTGCGTTTGCGCGCTGGAAACCCATGGAGAATCCCACTTGGGCGCATCCTGGCGATGGAAGGATTGTACTTCAGCCTCCTTGTCCTGTTTTCAGCTTTTGGGGGGTATTCCCTCGAAAGGGCGGATTCCGGACTGGATGGGGGGATCATTGGATGGGGATTGGCTGAATTTACTTCACAGGGACTTCCTGTTCCTTGGGGCACCATCTTATGGATTGTAATGGCGATCCTGTTTGCGTTTATTGGTTTTGGCTTGGGAAGGGAATTGCTGCGTTTGCTCAATCGCTGGCTGGAGGAATCCACGGAAACTGATGGAGCCGGTGCAGAAAAGGCATTGGAGCCGGACCCGTCACCCCGACCCGTAACTGAACCACTGGTGGAGGAATTGGATCAATCCCTGCAAAGAGCAGAGCGTGACCCGCGGTTGCCGCCATTAAAAACCTTAAATCATGGGCAAGCTTTACAACCCGATGAAGATCAAATTCGATCCATTGGTCTGCAAATTCGGACAACCCTGGGAGAATTTGGCATTCCTGTACGGGTCATTGGCTATCGGGTGGGTCCAACAGTGACCCAGTTTGCAGTGGAACCCCTGTACGTGGAAAAACCCGGACCGGACGGCAAGGTGGTCCAGCATAAGGTGCGGGTCGCTCAAATCAAGAATTTGCAGCGGGATCTCTCCATTGCCCTTGCCGCTGACCGGTTGCGCATCCAGGCACCGGTGCCAGGGCAATCCTATGTGGGAATTGAAATACCCAACTCGCGCACAACCCTGGTTCGACTGCGCCCCATCCTGGAATCAGAACCTTTCCTGCGGCTCGGTGCCCCCCTGGGGGTTGCCCTGGGACTGGACGTTTCGGGTCAACCGGTGGTGGCGGACCTGGGCAGGATGCCGCATGTATTAATTGCGGGGACAACCGGGTCTGGCAAATCGGTCTGCATTGCTGCACTGGCTACCTGCCTGGTGATGAATAACACACCGGAACAATTGCGCCTGGTCCTGATGGACCCCAAGATGGTGGAACTTGTCCGGTTTAATGGGCTGCC
>JAGVUS010000171.1 GCA_019136175.1 Chloroflexota bacterium
CTGCTGGAGAAGGAACGCCACCGTCAAAGCTGTTGTATCATCATCCAGGCAGATATAAAATTTTCCAATTTCATCCATCTCAGACTGTCCAAATGGCGGCCATTGCTGCAAAAAACCGGGAGATTGGATATCCAGGTCATAGGTCATGATCTCACAGGTCTGCTCCAGGAATGGATACTCCATCTTAAGCATCTCCAGCCGTTGACTTGCCTGGGTATCCAGCAGTGAAATCCGCAGTTTTGGAGCGTTCCGGGCTGCCCTGGCACGCCACAGACGCTCCGCCCGCACCACCAGGCTTTCACCCAGCTGTCCCAGCCCAAGGATGACCACATGCGGGGGACGGTCTTCCGGGAGGAATTTCCCAAATGCATCCCGGCTCAGCAGCAGACGGGCACCACTGTCGTAAATATTAAAAAATTCCAGTTGAAAGTATTCACTTGTCTGCGTGGTAATTGCCTGCCCCATCAGGTAATGGCAGAGGTAGCGGTTCATGACATGGGCAAAGCACTTCAACGTCCGCCCGGGCGTTGCCAACCTGCCAGCCTGGAAGGCAATATCCGAATTGATTCCATCCGATTCACAGGCGGCAATTACTGTATCTGCCAGTTGCACCCTTGCCCGGCGCAAGACTGCCGGGTCTGTGGGGTTGCCAACAAGGACAACCGCCCCCAAGTCCCTGGCGGGGGCAATATTTTTGTGATCCCCATCAGGCTCAATGATGATCACCCGCCTGCCAGCTTCCATCAACCGGATGGCAAGCAGGTAGCCAATCGCATCCAACCCACAGATCACATCATGATCCCGATAGGTCAGCATTGCCCAAAACTGCCGGTATCGCTCATAGAATACCAGTACCAACGCGCCAACAGCAGCATAGCCTGCAACCAGGGGAGCCAGGAAGCGCGCCACCTCCAGTTCCCACGGGATGGGAGTTGCCAGATATCCGGATTGACCAATAAATAACTGCAAGGTCAGGTAGATGCGGTCCCATCCCGAAAGATCATAACCGCCCACTGCGCCCAATTTGGAAAATCCAAGGTACCCAAACACCAGGCTGATGATTGTTCCGGTGATCAACAGCACCACTCCAAACCGCCGGACGATCCACTTTTCCATCTGCCGCAATCCCTGGCTCATCAGGTGCACTCCTTGTTAAAAGAATGGTTCAGGATCATTCCACATCCGCCCGCACCAACCGGAACCCCAACGCCACAATGGTCTTGATGGTTTGCATGGCAATGACCCTGTCAAAATCCTTCTCCACCTCGGGTAATTCCTCGTAAGGAACCAGGCAGGGATGTTCCTTGCGGTCATCGTTCCTTTCCGGTCCCCAGCGCCAACCTTCAGCAAGGCGGGTTTGCGCCCACACCTCGTGGGCATTCCGCGCCAACAACTCAGTCAGTTCATTCACCGCATCCGGTAACACCACGTGGGATGTGTCAATTGGAGCCGGATTATACTCGTCTTTGTTGTGCATCCTGTTGCCTTCTTTCCGGGATTGTAATTCTGTGTAGAAAATTATACACTTCCCGCCTGCAACAGACCACATGTTTTCAATCCCATTGTTTGCCGTATAATACAGTCATCCGCCAGACAGGAAACCACCTTGAAAACACGACCATCCACACAAACCATTCTTGCCTTGCTTGGCTTGACATCAGCAGCAGCCCTGTCGGTTGGCATCATCTGGCAATTCCTGGTTCAACCCGCATTGTTGAGTGAATATATATCCAAGCCTCTCCTCAGCCTCTGGCATATTCAAAAATCCGTCCCGGATATTCAAACCCGGATGATCTTTGGTTTCATTGCCCTGGGTTTATTGAACGGCGCTGGTTGGTGGTTAATTCGAAAAGTACCCAAAGCCTGGGGCTGGATCCTGCTTGTCCTGGGCGGACTGGGTTCCGCAGCAGCACTACTCTGGATGTATCCGTATGGGGCATCCGACATTTTTGATTACATCGTCCGCGGCAGAATTTCTGGTGTCTATTCGGGCAACCCTTTCATCAACCTTCCGGCGGAATATCCCAATGACCCCTTCTATAACTATATGTGGTGGCATGATGCCCCCACTGCATACGGTCCTCTATGGGAACTGCTGGCTGGCTTGTCTGCCCGGCTGGCTGGAGATGGCATCATTGCCAATGTGATTGCTTTTAAATGCCTCTCCGGCGTTTTTTGGATTGGCAGCACCGCTGTGGTTGCACGCATTCTGCATCGGTCCAATCCAAGCCAGGTGCTGCCCCGCACCCTGCTGTTTGCCTGGAATCCCATTCTGCTTTATGAGACTTTCGGCAATGGTCACAATGACATTGTGATGGTGTTCTTTATTCTGCTGGCATGCTGGGCATTCCTGGAAAACAAGCTCCTGCCGGGCTTTCTTGCACTGACGGGCGGAGTGCTGGTTAAGTTTGTGCCGGGACTATTGCTCCCCGCTGCACTGGCTTTCTCCTGGCGAAGCCTCACCGGTACCCGGTCCCGGGTGCGGTTCACCTTGCTGGCAGGAATGGCATGCGCTGCATTGGTTGCCGCCACCTATGCGCCTTTTTTCAGCGGTTTTCAAAATTTTTACCTTGCCCACCAGCAGACATTATTCACAACATCCCTCCCAGCTGTTACATATCAATTGCTAAAAGGCTGGCTCGGTGGATATGCCTCCCCATACGTTTCATTGGGGGCATGGATACTGACTGCCATATGGGTCTTCTGGCAGGCATTCCGGCTTTGGAAACAACCCGAAATTGGTTTCCCGCAAACCGCCTTTCACTCATTGTACTTTTTCCTGCTGGTCACCATCACATGGTTCCAGCCGTGGTACACCCCCTGGGTCCTGGCGCTGGCAGTCCTCCTGCCTTCACCCTGGTTATGGATGGCTGAAGTGCTGGTATTCTTTACCCGCAGCAAACCCCTGATTTTTGTGCCGATCACCTACTGGGAATCCCCATATCCGCCCCAACCCTGGCTGGAAATTCAATTGACACTGGGGGTGATGGGAATTCCTTGGCTTTTCACGCTGGCTGCTCTCCTGCGGGAGCGGGTATACCTGCACAAGGCTGCACAGGTACCCCCCACCCGGGACTGAAAAAATAGGGTTCTAAAACCTACTTGGCTTTTCTGCCCAGTACGCTGCCAACTGATGTTTGGGAGCGCGAAGGGAACACGCCTGATTCCGAGGAACGAATGTCTTCCACAGAGTAAAATGCACGAGGATTAATCTGGTGAATAATATCCACCACTTTGCGCAAATCCTTTCGGGGAATGACACTGTATACCAGCTTGACTGGTCCGCTGGAACCGGAGCCATCGACCGCAGTAAAGCCATATCCATGATCGTGCAGCGCCTGCCCCAGTTCCACACCGCCATTTTGTATAATTACCCGGATGATGACAGTCCCCAGCGCCAGCCGGTCTTCCAGCAGCATCCCAACATAGTTGCCCGCAGCAAATCCGGCAGCATACCCAAAATATGTTGGGATGCTGTGAATATTTTGGACAATCTGGCTGATGGCAATGATCCAGATCAAAACTTCGCAGAACCCAAGCAGGGGAGCAAGGTTCCGCTTTCCGCGCGAAACAAAAATAATCCGGATGGTTCCCAGGGTTACATCTGCAACCCGGGCAGCAAAGATGATCAGAGGTAGAATTACCCATCCATACCAGTCAAATTGCCCAGCCTGCAAGTTCACAGCATCCCAAATATGCATGGCATCTCTCCCGGTCTAATTCATCGGGGCTCCTTTTGTTCGCCCCATCCAATGCAAGTCACCAGCATCACCAAACCACTCGCTGAATATCCGATAATAGAGCAATTCCTCTTTTGAATTTAAAATCCATCCGTTGGGTAGATACCGTTTTTTGGCAAAGTCACTGGTAGTAACTTCCTTTTCAGCAGCCTCTGCCAATAAGTCAGTTACGCCTGCACCTTCCCAGAATTTTGCCTTCTTACGGAATGTTATTTCCGGTGGCAATAAATCTTCCACAGCTTTCCTCAG
>JAGVUS010000166.1 GCA_019136175.1 Chloroflexota bacterium
GAAACCAGGTTGGAAAGGATGACTGCCACGGCAGAGAAGCTCCAGGCATTGAATTTCCCTGCCAGGTTGGTTGCATCCAACAGTTGACCGGTCAAGCCGGTTGCTTCCAGGGCACCGGTGACAATGAACAACCCGGCAAAAAAGACCAGCAGGTTCCAGTCAATTTCCGAAAACACTTTGTCAGGTCGCACCTGCCGGGTGATCAGTAGAACGCTGGCTGCGATAAACGAAGCAAGGGCAATGGGAACCCCTGCCATAAACGCAATCAATAAAGAAGCGATGACTGCCAGGGTTTTATACATCAGCCAGGGGTAATACCGTACCCGGGTTGTGGGGGCGATGGCAAACGAATTGGTCCGGTTAAACTCACCTGGATAAAACAGGATGATCACAACCCAGATGATGCCCAGGCAAAGAATGGCGATGGGTGTCAGGGTTGCTGCAAAATCCAGGTAGGAAATACCGGATGCAATCCCAATGATCATATTTTGCGGATTGCCGGTAAGGGTGGCAACAGAGCCAATATTGGCGGAAGTGGCAAGTGCAATCAGGTAGGGGATGGGATTGCGCCCGATAGCCAGGGTCAGGTCCAGCAGGAAGGGTGTGAACATCAGGCAGATGGTATCATTGAGAAACAATGCACTCAGTACACCCATCAGCAGGATTTCCAAGGCAAGGAAACCGCGCGGATTGCGAGTCAGTCGCAGGAGGGCGTTTCCTGCCAGTCCGAAAAAACCTGCCAGCCGAAGGTTGGCATTGATAATCATCATGCTGAACAGTAAAACGATGGTATCCAGGTCGAGAAATGCGCCAATATCATCAAAGTTGATTTGACGGGTGAGAAGGAGCAATCCAACACCAATCAATGCGATGGTAGTGCGGTTGGTTTGCAGCTTGGGAAAGTACCCGATAGCGATTCCAATATATGTAATGGATACAATTGATAAAGTGACCCAGGGATTCATCGCCCCAAGCATAACCGGATTTATCACGGCTGGCAAGAGAAAGCGGGAACCCGGCAGACATTTGCAGCGTCAACAACTATAGAATATTCAAAGGAGGAATATCATGTTACACATGTCAAAATGGCTTTACCTGGTTATTGCTGCGGCGATGGTTTTATCAGCTGCGGGCTGCCAGCCTCCTGCTGCAAGGGCAGAGGCACGTTCCGAGAAACCCAGGGTCACCAACCCGGTGGTGGATGAAGCTGATTGGGTGGATTTTGTGGCTGGAAACCGGGCATTTACCCTGGACATGTACCACCAACTGGCTGCCGGGGAACAGAACCTGTTTTTCTCGCCTTACAGCATCTCTACAGCGCTGGCAATGACTTATGCGGGCGCCAGAAATGCGACTGAAGCGCAGATGGCACAGGTACTGCACACCCGGCTTCCCCAGGACAGGTACCATGCTGTATTGAATGCTTTGGACCAATCCCTGGTTTTGCGAGCGGAACAGGCGAACAAGGATGCCAGGGATAGCTTCCAGATGAACATTGCCAATGCGGTTTGGGGGCAGCATGACTTTACGTTTTTACCGGAATACCTGGATGTTCTGGCTGAATATTATGGTGCCGGGATGCGGCTGGTGGACTTTGCCGGTGCGCCGGATCCTTCCCGGTTGATCATCAATCGTTGGGTGGAAGATCAAACCAACCAAAAAATAAAAGACTTGCTGCCGGAGGGGTCTGTCCAGTCGGATACCAGGCTGGTTCTGACCAATGCCATCTATTTTAAAGCTTCCTGGTTGAAGCAGTTTGAAGCCAGTGCAACCCATCAAGCCCCATTTACCCTGTTGGATGGATCCATTGTGAATGTGGATATGATGTTTCAGGATTCGGGCATGCAGTACACATCCGGCAAGGGCTACCAGCTGGTTGGCATCCCTTACGCGGGGGGGCAGGCATCCATGGTGATCCTCCTGCCTGCTGAAGGAAATTTCAGCACGTTTGAGGAATCTCTGACGGCTGATACGCTGGCTGGGATGCTGGCAGAAATGCATCATGAACAGGTTCAATTGAGTTTGCCACGGTTTAAACTGGAGACAAAATTTGAGGTTGCGGATCCTCTGAAAGCATTGGGAATGACGGATGCCTTTGATACCGGCATGGCGGATTTTTCCGGGATGGATGGGCGCAAGGACCTTTACATCACAGGTGTCTATCACCAGGCGTTTGTGGATGTAAATGAAAAGGGGACCGAAGCTGCAGCGGCAACCGGGGTGGTGGTTGGATTAACATCCATGCCGATGGAACCGGCGGTGGTGGAAGTCAACCGTCCTTTCATCTTCCTGATTTATGATCATGAGACAGAAACCATCCTTTTCATGGGTCGGGTAATGAATCCGTAACTGAAAAACCCAAGATTGGGCGTGTGACAAAATAAAAAGACGGCTGGGATTTCCAGCCGTCTTTTGGGATTCCAGTGAGTTCACTTTAATTCAAGCTGCAGGTTTCCCATTCCCATTTCCACATCCACCCGGATGAGCGGGGTGGTGCCCGTGCGCTCATATACTCCTTCGCGAATTGTCCACGTACCCGATGGGGAGATGTTGGAAAGACCGCCGGTCATGGCGACCTGAACATTCATGTCTTCCGGAAAGATCAACTTGACATTACTCATTCCTGCAGTAATGCGGACGTGAAGCTCCTGCTGCAAGGTGCCTGAGAAATCCAGTTCATATGCGCCTGTGCCGCCTTCAAAGATGATTTCATCTGTATTGGCGTTTGCCAACCCGGTGAGTGTGACCTGGGAAGCCCCGGTCTTGTAAACCAGCCGGTTCATTGCAACAGGATTTGGTGAGTTGAAGAGAATGTCAGCCTGGCTGGCACCATCATTGACTTCGAGGTTGGTAATCGGTACCCCCGTCAGGTCCAGGGTGCCTTTGTATGCACCTGCTTTGACAATCAGGTCCATGGGGTAAGTGCCCATTCGGAGATCCCAGGTATTGATCACCTTGTCTTCCGGGAAGGAAATCCGGCTGTTGACCGTCTGGATAATATCCAGGTTGTCTCCGGTGCGGTTGATCTCTGGTTTCCAGCCCGGAATGTTAAATTCAATGGTTCCATCCACCAGGTCTGGTGAACCACCGGTGATATCCAGCCTGCCCGCACCCATTTCGATGGTAACGCGCGCGGGGTTTCCGCTGGTGGGGATAATTTCTTTTACAGTGACCTGTTCCAATTTTCCGGTCTCCAGTGTGGGAAGATTGACAGTGAATGAGCATGCCATGCCAGCCATGGCAAGGATGCAAATGACAATGAGTAATTTGAGTTTCATATTTCACCTCGTCTCGGTAAAACGCAATCAAGATTGGTCTGATTCATCATCTTTAAACGGTGATGCAGGATCCGGGATGACGGGTTCGTCTGCCGGGATTGTTGCAGTGTCAGCGGGTGCATCCATCTCAACATCGTGTGGGATAATCTCCACGGTGGGTTGGGCAACTGGAACGGGGACTACGGGTGTAACAGGTGTGGAGGGACGGGCAGTTTGCGATACCGGGTAATCCTTGACCCCAAACCGGGTGAGAATGACGCTTCCCAGACCGATAATGGCAACCAGGAAAACAAAGACACCGGAAAGACAGGAAAGCACCCAGGACAACATGGCTGCGACCAGGGTCAATAGCAGGGTGCCCAGCCCGGTGGCAAGCGGAACTGTCCAGGTTGTTTTAAAGGCTTTTGCAAGGCGGTTTCCAAGCTCCAACCCCACGGCAATCCAGCCACAGAAGAGGGCAATTGCCAGTGCCATCGCAAACAGGATGGTAAACGGAATGAGAATGATTGTGATGGTCAACAGGATTGCAACCAGCGGCGCCAGGATGACGGTAAGCAGCCCAATTCCACCGCTGATGACCGGCTGGCTGGATACTGCTGCAGCAACTCGTTCCAGCGGCTTGGGCAGGAGCAATGCAATCACCAGGGCAAGCGCAGCAGCCCCAATCACCTGGAGCAAACCCCATAATATTTCTCCAA
>JAGVUS010000248.1 GCA_019136175.1 Chloroflexota bacterium
AGTCAGTTTCCTTTTCCTTCGGGATCAATGTCATTCATTATACATTGAAGCATCCTTCCCCCTCCCGCCCCGGCTGCATGATCCATCCTCTTGTTGGAATGGTTGATGCAGATGCACAAGGAAACCCTGTTACAATACCCCCATGCCAGCACCAGACCTCAACATCCCGCGATTTTACACCGGCTTCAGCGCGCCCGTGACAGCATTGGATTGCGGCAGGATGTGCGCACCTCACAACCCACACGGCATCCCATTCTGTTGCGATATCTGCCATGCCGTGCCTGCCGTATATCACCAGGAATGGGAATACCTGCGCCTGCATACCGATCTCTGGCACCCCTGGCGCGGAGACGAATGCGCCGAAGAACCGGTCAATCCATCCATTCTGGCGGAGGATACACCGGAGCACATGCGTCTGCTGGCATGCAAGGGTCCGGCACACTGCCAGCGCGAGTACCGCTCATCCTCCTGCCGCCAGTTTCCCTTCTTCCCATACATCACTGCGAATGACCGCTTTATCGGCATGACGTACCACTGGGATTTTGAACCGACCTGCTGGGTGATCAGCAACCTGGGTGCTGTAACGGCGGACTTCCGCCGGGAATTCTTTGCCACTTATGATGCCCTGTTCAACACCTGGCTGGAGGAGTATGAATCCTACGCCTGGCTTTCGGAGGATATGCGCGCGGCTTTTGGCAGCCTGCACCGCCGGATTCCCATCCTGCACCGCAACGGGAGTGATTATTTGCTCAGCCCAGCCACGGAACGAATGGAGCGGGTTCCGGCAAGCCAGTTCCGCCGGTTTGGACCCTATCGGTTGTCCTCCTGTTAACCCGGGGGCAATCCTTTTTCCACAAGGGAAATCAACCAATCCCGCACTTCAGGAATATTCTCTGAAAGACGGGCGGCTGCCACAACCGGCAGCCACTGGCGGTATTCCTTCTCCCCTCCCGGATGACGGTGAAAATAGTACCGCAGGTAAGCGGCATGAAAGATGCGCACCAACCATTTCTCCACCTGCCGTGTCATTTGGCTGGAATTGGCAGCACCCATTACAAGGATCGAGGTACGGGCAACATCCGCCAATGGATTGCCACAGGCGGCATCGATCCAGTCAATGACCACCTCTCTCCCGGAGGCAATCATCACATTGCCCGGGTGAAAATCACCGTGACAGATCCGCCTGCCTTCCGGTAGATTGTTGAGAGCCGTCAACGCCCTGTTTCTTAACTGCACAGGTAAATCGATGGCATGATTCATCTTGCTCACCAGCCGCTGCCGTTGGGATGGCAGCTCCAGGCTGGTTGATACTGCATGGATTTTTCCGTGAAGATCAGCCAACCGGCGAGCCTGCCGGAAGACCTGCCAGGGTTTCCGAAGCAGTATTTCCGACATTGTGATGCCGTGGATGCGCTGGTAAATCAATCCATTATGTTGGTCAATGCAAACGATTTCTCCCACGGCGGGGGCGGGCAAGCCGGCTGCATGGACCAACCGTCCCAGGCGAGCCTCATATTCAATAGCGTCCCGGGCAAACCAATCGTGGAACAGTTTGAGAATCTGCCCATCCTGCCAGGCATAAATATCTGCGGTACGACCGCGTGCAATGGGGGTTCCAATATCCAAACCGTTACCTTATCCCAATCCGTTCTTCTTCCGGGCAGTCAGTACGCTGATTAATCCCAGTATGAAGATGCCAATTAACCCAATGGTTGAAAATTGATCACGGGCAAAGATATAGAATAAGACAGCAATGACAGCCAGGGCAATGCCAATCACCAGCCGGGATTTATTCCATTGTGACCAGTTCATTTCGTACTCCTTGCAGATTTATTTTTCAAGTGATCCACCAGGCAATCCGCTGGTCGGTCTGGTGCCAGCTGCCAGCCGGATCCCTTTGCCAGAGCCAGGCGGTTCCCTGCCCCACGCCAGGCATGGAGATGGCGGAATAAACCACCACCCCGGTTGTATTCAAGCTGGGACGGGTGATGCCAAGATATTCAAAAACCAGTTGCACCGGCGGGGTCGGCGGTGTCAATTGACCGGGGATCATCATCTGTAATCCCATGCCGGGCAAAATGGCTGGGGCAATCACTGGTGGGTTGGCAGGGCAGGTTTTCACCCGCAAATGACTGGGGTCAACGCGCTCAAAACACCACTCCTCAACATCCACCATCCCGCGCATCGTTTGATGCAACTGGTTGGTTTCCCCCTGCGGCTGCTCTCCCTCACCCAGTCGGCGCCCAACGTCAAATCGTAATGCATCCACCATGCAGGCAGGATCATCCGGTGCTTTCCAGTACTGCTTCAGGGTCATTTCCCACAATGCAGGGTCATCCTGCCCGGTGAGGAGGGTGTCAAGCCCAAATGCCTGGAGAAGGGGAAACTGATTCATGGATGACCTCTGTGCAGGAAAGAAAATTTTCGTAATTTCTGGAAGCCAGATTCGTCCAGTAACGGGACATTCCGGTTCACCTGCCAGATGATTTCCGGCAACGCCGAATCGCCAGCATGGTGATGTCATCATACTGCCGTGCACCAGCCAGGCTGGTCTGAACACGATTCTGAATTTGCAACAGGGATGTTTTCAAAGGCTGCCCCCCAGCCAGGATGGGAAGCAATTCCTCCTCACAGATGGCATCCCCCCGCGGGTTGACTGTATCCGTCAAACCATCCGTATAAGCAAATAACACGTCCCCGGGTTCCAGCACTGCCTCGCAAATTGAATAATTAATATCCGGCATGGCACCCACCGCAGGACCTGTGCCATTCAACTTTTGCACCATTCCCGGACGAACAAGGCAGGGAGGAAGATGCCCGCCATTGAGATAGGTCAGCAAACCCGTGCGGGGATCCAGGATTCCAAAGAATATGGTGGCAAACATGCCGGTGTCACCATGGGTTTCCACGATGTAGTTGTTGGTAATTGAGATGGCGTTTTTGATTCTTGCTGCAGGTGATTCCAGGAATTGGGCATTTGTTCGGGCATAAAAGTCAATATTTGCCACCGTGCGGAGCAGGCTGCGAAACAATGTCATAAACAGGGCAGCACCCAGCCCTTTATCACAGACATCCGCAATAACAAGCCCAATGGTTCCCCCGGGCAGGTTAAAGACATCATAGAAATCCCCGGCAACCTCACGGGCAGGCTGCAGGGTGGCGGCAATCTCCCAGCCTTTTGGATTGGGGATATCCACTGGTAAAAATCCCGCCTGGATCTCGCGCCCAATCTCAAATTCCCTTTCCAGCGCTTTACGGTACAGGTTTTCCTGCTCCCAAAGGCGGGCATTTTCCAGCGCCACGCTCATCGATGCCGCCAGGGTTTGCAGCAGGCGGACATGGGATTTTGTGAAAGCATTTTCCTCATCCACATTTTGAAGACTCAAAATTCCTGTCACCTGCCCGCCCACAAACATGGGCACACCCAGCCAGGATTTTGGGGTGATGGTGCCGGGAATGGTGGGCTGCCCAAGCCGGGCTGCCTTTTCTGCCACATGGGTATTCACCAACACCGGCTTGCGGGTGCGAATGACTTGCGCCCGAAAACCACCCGGAGGGTGATGCCCGGGAAAATAAATTTGCTCCCCCTTTTCGTAAGCATAGCGGTGCTCCACGGTGTTTGTCACCGGATCATAGGTGGAAATCATCACCACCTGGGCATCGAAGAAATCCCGGATCCGGATTCCAACCAGGTCATAAATTGCCTGTACATCGAGATGCGAGGCAAGTCCCTCCTGGACACTGCTGATGATGGAAAGTTCAGCCTCCCGTTGGGCAAGTTCTTCTTTAAGCTGTTTACGTTCCTCATCGGGGGTAAGGGGGCGCCGCGCCATGATACCACCTCCTCTGGCATACAAAAACGGGGGGATACCTCATTATACAGACATCCTCCCTCAAACGGTACAGGGAATTCCCATTATTTTCAATGTTTGTAGGCAGGATTCCGC
>JAGVUS010000427.1 GCA_019136175.1 Chloroflexota bacterium
GTGTACATCTCGCTTGCATTGGCGCGCGGCGATACAATCACCGGCGCGGTGTAGTCACCCTCCCGGGCCCCCCACTCTGCCAGGGAGAGGGTATGCAGCGGTCCCTCCCAATACTCCTCCATGAACACAGTCCCATTGGAGACATAGCTTTTGAAATACCAGTCCAATCCGTCCGTCATGGGCAGGCTGGATTCTCCATAGTGGCTCGGATCCTCCCGCTCCCAAACCCGGGCGACAAACTGTCCTTCTCCTGCCGTCAATACCAGCACATACCACTTGCCTGGATCAAACTGCCCGGCATCCAGCAGGCTTTCCGTCTGGTACGGATCATCACCCATTTTGTACTGCACAACAAGTTCCTGCTCCCCCCCATTCTGTTGAAGATAAATGCCCCAACGGCGGTATTCCCAACTATTATTCGATGGATGAACAAACGCAAAGACCGTCTCGGTGGTTGCCTCTTCTACCAGGAATTGCAGAACCACGCTGGTACCATCTCCCACGGAGGTGCCCACCCTCTGGGCGGTCACACTCCAGTCCGTTGTAGGGTTTGCCATCTTCAGGACGGGTTCCCCTTCCAGGCTGGTAATCACCTGCCTGGTGAGAGGATGACTGTATGTCCATAATCCGGTATCTAACTCATGGAAATCATCATAGATGTCCAGTTCCATTTGCAGCCTGGCAATCTGCCTGCCTGTGAACCCGTCCTGTTGGTGATGCCAGGTGGCGGTTGTCAATCCACCCGGTTGGGTTTCAGTCACCAGTTTATGCCCGCGGTATTGGGTGCGCAGTTCCGTGTAGGGTTTGCTCCCTGCATCCGGGGAAAGGGTTGCATTATTGGTTGCCGCTCCCGAGTAATGATAGGTGGTTGTCTGGGAGGCAGATGGGACGGATGAGGTGTCCGTCCGCGCGTTCACCCGGTAGCGGGTAACCAGGGGATATACATTGACGGAACGAGGGATGTACTGGTTGTATGAGGTGCAGTTGAAATAAAACCGAACCTGGTTTGCTTCCACAGGCGCATGGGATAGAAATCGAAAATAGGTGTTGCTGTCCCCCTCGAGTTGATATTTATCCAGGATTTGCGCTGGTTTGTCCACTCCAGTGCCATCCACCAGCACCATCGCACAGGTGTCATTTGCTCCCAACAGGTAAGCTTTCATTTCAATCTTATATGCCTGTCCGGGATCATATACCCCAAGCGCATCCCCAACCCATATATTCACTCCGGGTGTTTTCCAGGTGTCAAATCCATAATACTGAACAGATGGTTGGGTGGTCTGTAGTTCGTACCACGGTTCACCATCATCCACTTCGTAACCAAATTCCACGCTCCCGCCATACCCATTCTCCGCTCGAACAAGATGCATGCCGTCATAAGTAAGCGTGGTTGCTGGCAGGCTGGATTGTCCGTCTGATCCATATTCCGTGAGTGATATCAGCGTAGGTGTCTTGGAAGATTCGTAAGCTGCCTGCCATTTGAGGTTTGGAAAGATGTTCCCATCCACATACCCGAGAACGTATTTACGAATCCCCTCCCATCCAGAGCCATTCCAATGCTCAATGTGGATCGCTGCCAGGCGGGAACGCTCAAACAGGACGATGGCGTCCCGGTTGTTCACCCATGTTGCCTTGTGATCCAGGCGGTTGGCACTGACTTCAAATCGGATGCGATATTTCCCGTTTGGGTAGGTGATGGTGTCCGGATAAACAGCTACATCTGTATTTGCAAAGTACCCATCGCAGCCAGCCGCATATTTTTGCAGGGTTTCGGTCGTGTAGGAGTACGTAATTTCCTGGTTGTGCAGATTGCGGGCTTTGACTAATGACCATTTCCAGGTTAACATAAAGGTGTTGGCGCAGCCATCCTGTGCTGCCGGATAGTGGGCATTTGTTTCCCATGCGCCGCCAAACTGATAGGTGTTTCCATAGGCATCCCATACCATCCAGTAGGACATATCCCACCAAAATGCATCCGGCTTGGCATGCATGTGGTAGCGCCGAATCCGCAAAAATGATTCATCGGCAGTGGCGTAATCGATGGTGTTTGGATCCCCATCCTGATCCCCCAAACGGAGTAATTGCCAGGACTGATCATTCAGGACTAACAAAAATGTATCATCACCATCATGAGTGGTGTCATCATCCACTGCCCCTGTTTGATCTCCGGGTGCTCCATAATAATTCAGGTTGTCACCCATTTGGCGTAGGATCGCTCCAGTTTCCAAATTCCAACCCATTCCCACCCAGGATGCCTGGGTTTGGGAACTGGCGCTATCCACAACCTGGCTATTGTACGACAAATTTAGGCTTGGCTGCCAGCCGCCTGGTCCTGCGGGCACCTGGATGGGCAATGTATAGGTGGCTGCTCCACTGAATTGCGATACGGCGTACCCTTGCATTGTGGGCAAACGTGGAGATTCCCATCCCTCTGGTTTGAAATCAAACGGGGTAAAATGATAGGTCAAACCATTCAGCAGGTTCGTTTCCGCTTCCACCTGGCTTGGAAGTGCTACCCAATCCTGCATTCCAAAATCATAGTAAAACAGGAATAGCCGGTTTTCAGCCCCCTGATACCGCTCTTCATCATACGTCACTCGTATGACCACTTGGCGGTGAAATTCGGTTACTCTCTCACCATCAGCCGTATTCCAAGCGGTTATCTCAAAAGGTTGATCGCTTAATGCCGTTGCCAGTTCCTCCTGCTTCGCTTTTTGGATGCAGATGCTGGTGGTTTCCAGGACCGCTTCCCCAGGAATTTCTACATCCACCCCCAGAAGACGTGCCTGCACCCGTCCGCCTGTTGGTTCCACTCTCCCATATCCCCCCGGTTCCAGCCAGGCATGGCTTGCAAACCAGATGCGCTCTCCGGCAATGACTTCCACAGTCAGAAAGACGCGTTTCACCATCTCCTCCGCCAGGAAAAATCGCACCCCCCCTTGCTGAATGACCGGCAGGGTGATTATTCCTTGTTCGGGATCAAAAACCGCACCCGGGGGCAGTTCTGGAGCCAATCCCATTGGAATGGTAAGCCTCAACAGACTATCCGGCGGCAGGCTGTCTCCTGCCTCACCGGAGAGTTCCCAGAAAAGCCAGGCATTCTGCCCCGATACATTGCAGTCCATCTCCGTCCAGGTGCGTAGGTCCATACCTCCCAAATCACTCTGCAATTCTGCCAAATCTGGAGTTGGCTCGTGAACAGGGAGCAGGGTCTTTTCAACAGGCTCCACAGAAGAAGAAACCGGCATTTGAATCGGATTCTCTGTCTGGGAAACCTGATAAGACAGCAAATCTGGCAGATTGCGTGCCCTGGCACGGTCTGGCTGCAGCGTGATGCCGGACGTTATTCCAACCAATAGGGTTAGCAGGATATGCAGATTTTTTGTGGGTCTCATCAGCGTCTCTTTTCCGGGGTGTTCCACATCCCCCATTCACCAGTAAGTGGGTCGCTAATTCAACGTGTATATCCTTTGTAGCATACCCTCCCCCCAATTTCAAGTGACTTTCATCCTAAAAACAGATTCAAGCGCAGTCCTTTGTTCCTTCTCCACCGACATACTGAATTGAATGCAAGGTACAGAATGGCACCCTCCGACCAGATCAGGTTCAGTTCCGCATCGTGGAAAGGCAGGTTGTCCATCGAACCCACCACCCCGGTCACGCGCTCGTGGAGGTGCAGTTCCCGCGCCCGGGCGTTGAACCGGTCAATGAAGACGGGGAACAGGTCCAGCCCGGTGATGCTGCCGGGGGCGTGCTGCGCCAGCACCATCGTCTGCCCGCCAGTGCCGCAGCCCAGGTCGGCAACCCGGGAATCGGCGGCGAGATTGTCAATGAAGGACAGTGCCTGGAGGGTTGCCTGCGGGCTGCCCGGTCCCTGCCGCTCGATGCTGGAAAAATACTCGCCGATCAGGTTGAAATCAAACTCGTGGATGGA
>JAGVUS010000329.1 GCA_019136175.1 Chloroflexota bacterium
GGCTTCTTCTTCGGTGGCGGACATCGCCGTGGTGGACGGTAAGAATAAGTATGAAATAAAGTTACAGCGAAATCACTGGAGGTGATGCGTATAGCCTGATAATATCTGGATCCAAAGGTTGGGAGTGGTACATGACAATCCGGCTGGTCAAACAGCCGGATTTGTTGATTTTGCTTGTTTCCACCAGAGTCCAGTGCACTCCAACAGGGTGGTACTGGAGGTGGCTTCCAGCGAGCGTGCCAGTTCATCACCGAAAAAGAAGTGGGTCAGTTGGACTGCTTCCTCGGGAGATGAAAACTGGTAATCTGTGCGGATCCAAGTAAATGAAAAACCGGATTTCTCCAGGAAATCATAATAGGGAATCAATTTTTCTGGCGGAGTGGGGAAGGCATACCCTGTTCCAAGGGTTTCGATGATTAACATGACTCCTTCAGGTTTAAGGACGCGCTCCATCTCATGGAGAGCTTTGCTGACTTCTGCCTGCCAATTGGTTCCTGGATTTACGAGATAACAGAGGCTCCAGCCGGATAATACCAGGTCTGCACAGGACCCTGGAACCGGCAGGTGGCGATGATCCGCAACCACCAGGATTATGCCGGGCAGGCAGGCGGCTGCTACCTGCAGCATGGCAGCAGATGCATCCAGCCCCATGATGAACCGGACATGGGAAGCCAGGAGACGGGTGAGGCGCCCGGTTCCCGCACCGGTTTCAACAACCCGCCTTCCTTCAAGCGGCAGTATCCATTGGATTGCTTTGAGGAGATTGCAGTGGACATCCTCACGCGTAACAAGCAGGTCATAAGCCTGGGCGAATTGCCGGTATATCAGTTGATGGTCGGGCATTTTGGCGTTTTAGGAAAGGGATTTGGTCTAAGTTTATCATATGCGTTTCTATTGATAGGAGGATTGCAGTTGGGATTGATGTTCTTCACAAACTATTGTGCTCCGAAAGGTTATATTGTCAGGAAACTGTCAGTAAACTGTCAAGCATTTGATCCGTGATTTGGGTATGATGGTGTCATTGATTGCTGGTTGAGTTCAGCAGGCTGGATGTTTCCCCTCACTAATTCTTAAATAATTCAGCATATTGACTTGTTATGGTTATATAATTATGTTGATTCAATTTCATATCATATTCCAATTTTGGGTTGGATTGGTCTTGCAGACACGGGGAGTGGTTTACACGATGGAATTTAATTTTCCCAATCCTGTCCGTCGCATGGAAGATTATATTGGCAGAAAAGATTCTTTGGACGAGGTGTGCCGGAACTTGATGCAGCAGACTCCGGCGTCCATATTGGTCATTGGTGAGTACCGAACCGGAAAGACATCTTTTCAAAATGTCAGTTTACTGCAAGCTGATGGAATGGCTCAAAACAAAATTATCCGGTTGGACATTCGGCTGCATCCGGCTGAGTATTTTTTTGATCGATTTGTCCGGGAATTATTCCAGGAACTGTGCAGCAAAGTTGGAAAACCCCTGGAGGAGACTATACTTTTCAATCCGGCGGGCAGTATCATGCCGATTAGCAATAGTTTGTTGTTAAAGGAAATTAGGGATCTGACGAGTCGGATTTCAGATGCTTTATTTGTCCTTTGTATTGATGATTTGGATCTAATTCTATCTGCAAAAGAAATCACTTCAGATCTGTCGGTTGATATTTACAAAGTTATCGGGTTATTAAATGCGCTTTCAGAAAAAACGGGTGAGTTGAGGGTGGTGGTTTACGTAACCATGCAGCAATCTCCCGAGCAATTTCAGATACAGTCATTTGGGTCTCCAGCCTTGTTGCAGAGTTCGTCGTGGATCGAACTTCGGAATTTGACTGCCCCTGAATCCAGGAAATTTATTGATCATTTCCTGCCCGGTGAAATTACCCCCCAGGCGTTTCAAACATTGATGGATCTATCGGGTGGGAATCCATTTCTTATCAAATTGATTCTGAAATGGTTTAGAGACAATTGGAAAGCTGGAATCTCTCCCCTTACGCCTGAAGAAATGTATGCTGCAATTCCCGCCATCCTGGACAGCCCTCAAGCCAGGTTATTTATGACCACATTACTGAATGAATTATTATCGTCCCGGCAGCGGGAGCTTTTGCACACCATCCATGCAAGAGGGGGGATGATGGAAGCGGATGTCGTTGCCTCTCTGGAAAGAGAATATCAACAGGAAGCAGAACATTTACTGCGATCTGGATACATGGGGTGTCGGCAGGATGGAAGCTGGGTGATTGGGATGGGGTTAATATCCGGGTGGATTCAGTCCCATCGTGGCTATACCGGATCACTTCACACCCGGATTCTTGAACTGGACCAGCTCATCATTGATCGAAAGACTCGGAACGTTTCCTGTCGGGGAAGGGAAATTCGTGTTACTGACCAGGAGTACCTCTTTTTGGAACTCCTTTGCCAAAAGAGAAATGAACTTGTTACACGCGAAGATATCACGAATAAGTTGTGGCCGGAAGATTGTAGAGGGGTGGAAAATTCCGCAATTGATCAAATTGTCAGCCGAATTCGGGCAAAGCTGGGGGAAGATGATCCGCATAAATATATCCAAACAGTCCACGGCAAGGGATTTATTTTGAGGAATTGCCGGTTTGACGCATCCGACATGTGATAGGAATCATCATGATTAATCTAAATTTTCCCCAACCGGTACACGATATTTCCAATTTTTTTAACCATGGTCAGGAATTGAAAAAGGCTCAAGATGCTTTGCGATCGGGATCCAAGCGGTTGGTGATCGTGGTGGGGGAACGCGAAATTGGAAAAACATCCTTTCAAAATGTGACGATGGAATGGCTGCGGGAATTAAATCAGCCACCATATCTTGTGGATATTCCCATGATCGGGAACATCCAGACTGTGGATGAGCTGGCTCTGGAAATTCTACAGGGATTATTCCTGGCAACTGGTCAGACATTTGCAGATATGGGATTTGTCCAACCAGAACAGCTTCAAACACTGACTGATCCGGATATTTTTCGCCAGATGATGTTGAAGGGACTTCCCGATCCAAGCCAACCCATTGTAATCCGGATCGATGAATTTGATACTATTTTAAATCCCGGTCACATTTCACAGGAAAATATTCATAAAATATTGAGCCTGGTGCGCCATCTGGTTGTTGCATGGAAGGATATCCATGTTTCCCTGTTTCTTTCCATGACATATATTCCCACGCCGACAGAACCGGCTTTTTGGAGTGCCATTTCCGGTAACACGAGGGTTGAGCTTTTTTCAATCATTGGTCAGCTTTTACAGCACGCAGAATTGATTCCACTTCAGCCATTCGATCTGGATGGAGTAAGGAACTTGGTGGAGGGCATTTTTCAGGGGAAGGCTCATCTGGATGGGGATGCTTTGGCGGAACTGTATTCGATGGGTGGAGGGCATCCCTATGTAACCAAATTGATTCTCCATAACCTGGTTGGGCTCTATGGGGTTGAAAGAATGGAAATTGTGACTGCAAATATGGTCCGGCATGCCGTGGGGGAAGCGCTGCAAGACCGCCGGATGGCATTTGTGTTTGCAAACATATATCAGGTTCATTTCACAGAGGATCAAAAACGGGTGATGTTGCTGCTTGCTGACAGACATAAGGCAATCTCAAGCGGGGAATTACTATCCCATGGTGAAAACACTGTCCGTGCTGCCGAGGAACTAACCCGCCGGGGTTACCTGCAAAGAAATCAGCAGCAATGGTCAGTGCGCGCACATTTTCTTCATCAATGGCTTGGACAATGGGATTTGTTTAAGTTGGAATTGGAAAAACATAACCCTGGCAGTCAATCCACATCCCGATTTGATGAGGGACAACACCAATAAATAACCGGAGACAGGGATAACAGCCAGCACGAGCCAGGTATTGAATCCTGTCATGAAATGTCAGGAATATTCAGGGCACTGGGGGAAATTAAATATAGTGTGAATCCTGTCATGAAATGTCAGGAATATTCAGGGCACTGGGGGAAATTAAATATAGTGTTTGACTCCCGAGGGCTGTAATATATGCATGGATCAAAGCATATGGATGTCTGAATGCGGAACGATGCCAGAAGGAGGTAATCATGAACTGTGGCTTCAATCCAGCACCAATCGTCCGGTTTGTTTTCATCCTGCTTCTCATCTTCTTCTGCTTTGGCATGTACTTTTATCATCACAGCATCATGCCGCAACTTCCGGAAGATGACCAGTCCCCAAGCCCCGCGATACCGCAAGTGGATGGTGGCAACACCAGGGTAACCTCCAAACCGGGAGCAAATTCCATGGTGGATCCTGAGATGTACAATACTCCTGCTTCCATGGATGA
>JAGVUS010000038.1 GCA_019136175.1 Chloroflexota bacterium
GCTTCCAATAAAGCAGATTGAGTTTTGGGGGTTGCACGATTAATTTCATCGCCAAGTAAAATTTGCGCCATTACTGGTCCAGGGCGAAACTCAAATTCCCTTGATACCTGGTTAAAAATGGATACACCTGTAACATCACTGGGAAGCATATCAGGTGTAAATTGTAACCTATTAAATGAACATCCAATCGACTTGGATAAGGCCCGTGCCATAATGGTCTTCCCAACCCCCGGTACATCTTCTATCAGGATATGACCCTGGCAAATTAATCCAACAATGACCTGTTCCAATACGTGTTTTTTTCCAACAATAACTTTTTCAAGATTTGCCAATACTTTATTGCAAAAACCCTGTATCTTAACAACATTTTCATCCATTTGAATGCGGGGCTCCAATCTTTTTTAGCAGTCTTTTCCTATCACCCAATAACAGAATAATTAGTGTAGCACATCCCAACAAACTCATCAATATTGCCGGGGTGATCCATCCAGGACGATATTCAAAATCAACAACATGTTCGCCTTTGGGCATCTTAACCGCGCGAAAGAGAAAATTTGCCCTCTCGATCGGTAGCTCAATTTGACCATCCATCATTGCGCGCCAACCCGGATACCAGGTATCTGCTAACACAAGCCATCCATCAGTCTCAGCATTTACTGACAGGGTAATTTTGATTGGATTCTCATCCGCAATTTGAATGCTTGCCGAAGAACCCGGTTTCTCATATGTCTCTTCCGCCTGAGATTCTATAACAGCGCATCTTTCATTTTTTTCCTTGGACGCCTCTCGAATCACAGTACTAAGAATATTTTCCTTGTCTGGTATTTGTTCGGCACAGGAATACCATTGGTAGCGCTCCAAAGGCTGATCAATTGTAGTTAATTTTAATCCCAGTGGAGCGTAACTATCGTATTGATAATAATAATTGACCCCAGCCATGGATAAAAAACGATTGAGTGTTTCCTGATTGGTTTCTTTCGAAAATTCCATCCATTCTGCATATCGGGCTGGCAATAATGGATCGAAATTATTGACCATTACCTGGCAATTCAAGATATTAAGATTCGGCAGGTTGAATTGGCGATAGTGGGACCATTCTTCCAATGGACGAAAATCACCAAACCGAAGAAACCGACCAAATTTGAGCATGGATTCAAGGTCTGAATCCATAAAAATTCTTGATTGCTCTGAGGTTGATTCTACCTGCATGCCCTCAGCAAAAACAGTTTTATAAAATGAAGATTCAACATTTTGATGATACCCCCACCACGCCCCAAGAAGGTCAACACCAACAAAAACAACAATAAGAAGTTTCCAGAATCCATATCCTGATGAATTTTTCTCGGGTATCAATTTCCATAAGTAAATGGTCAGAATTACCAAAACACTCATCGCGACAATACTGATTCCAATCGTTGGTTTCACAGCCCGCAAGAAGACAAGCGTCAAACCGGCGGCAAAAGCCAGGGCAAACACTGACATGATCAGCCGGTTCCAGTTTTTTCGGGCATTCACCGATGGGGGTGTCCACTGGCTGATCCCAATACCCGCAAGAATTGACAACGAAAATTCAGCCCAGATCATATATCGAGTTGGAGCCTGGAACATGTCAAATGTTGGAACATGATTGAACAAGATGGGGAAGATGGGAGTGTTACCACCCAGCGCAAGCAAAATTGCGATGAAAATAATAACCCAAAAGAATAGGATGATGTTCTTCCCCTCCCAACCCCTCTTATTTTCTGGCAGAAAAATTGTGCCAATTGCAGACATCAACGGAAGTATTCCAATATATAATGCGTCTTCCCAAAAGGCGGCATACCCCCAATAATTACCATCAGCGGGATTTCCAAAAAAATCCGGGGCAAATAATGTAAAAAATCGCCAAGGCCAAAAAGAATAATTCATGGCATTTACCGGATCGTATGCAGAAGATCTTTGGGATTCAAGTAAGTATTCAGCAGTCGGAATTAATTGAAAGGATGCTGATAATCCAGCAACGCCCCCCGCCAACAAATAAATACCCAGCCACTTAACCAATCCACGAATTTTTTGATGCCTGTAAGCGGACCAGCCGCCATAAATAAAAGCAATTTGAATGGTGTACCAGGTTAATTGCGCGTGTCCGGCAAGCAGCTGGAATGTAAGGAATAATGAAAGTAACCCAATATTTTTAACCTTTCCATCAGTTTGTTTTGATAAAACCACTGGAGAGATTAAATCAACCGCATAAATGATCCATGGCAACCACGCAATTGCATATACCATGGAGAAAAATTCCGCCCGCCCAACGAGATACCCAGATAATTGAAAAGCCAGCGCTCCAATAATTTGACCAAGCCTGTTTGCACCCAACCGTTCCATTAGCCGGAGCATTCCCATCCCCGTCCAGATAACATGGGCAACAATGAGCAGGGAGTATCCATATGCAACCCAGGATGCCCCACCGAGCGCATTCAATAACCCCAATATATAGTTGGGTGGATATAATAAACCCAATTGATAGTTGGCAAACAATGGTGCACCAAATCCATTGTAGGGATTCCAGAAAGGGAAAACACCATCCTGAATACTGCTCCACGCCAACGACATCCATGGCACAAATTGTAATGATGGTAATCCCCAAATGAATGCTTTGCCAGATAAAATTAAATCAGCAAAAAGAATAATTGGAATAACTACAACAGGGAGAAGGTGGATATTTTTGCAGCTTAACACCCTTTGAATAACTGCCATATTGGGTAACCTATACAACATGGTGTTTCTTCTTCTTGAAATAATATAGAAGTATAGCCACCAGCAGAACCCATGTTACAACAGAAACAGCCAGTCCAATGTATAACAAAACTGGACGGTAATTCAATTCAATTATATGGTTACCATCATTAACAATAACACTGCGGAATAATCCATCATAGCTTTTCAATGGAATTGGTACTCCATCCACCTTGCATATCCAGCCGGGGTACATGACATCAGCAAATACAATGGTCCCGGCGCGGTCCGAGGAAATTGTGATTTGATTAGGCGAATAATAGCGAACATCCACCTGATCAACATTGTGATTATCATTCATAAGATAAATTCTTGGAAGGAAGTATCGATTTTGATAAACGTATGGAATACCAGAAGAATTTATTAAATTTAACCCTTTCGAATGGATGGGGAATTCTGAAACCACATACTTCACATTCATTTTTCCCAGCAGTCTTGCGTCTGGCAGAAAATCCTGATTATCAACCTCCGGATTTCCCGTCTTAAATGGCGGCATTGTAACGCTATACTGATCCATCGGTATCCCCGCAGCAGCCTCCATATAGTCGACAGTTTGGCGTAATTGCATTGGATCAATTCCATCCAGTAATTGTATTCGTTCAATTGCGGCTATTTCTTGCGGAATGCTATACGAGGGAGAATAAACCCTGAATAATTCTCCGCTTTCACTCAGCAACTGGGTGGTTTTATTTTTTGGTGTGAACACATTTTCCAATGATCGGAACTCAATCATTTGGATATCGGACCCAATCAAATCAAATAGCATCAGGAAGCCCAATAATATTATCATTACCTTTTTTTTATTTTTTCTAATTAACCGAAAAATGAGCACCCCCAGTACCGCAACTATTGTTGCCCAGATGAATTCATTGGATATTTCCTTATTCACTAATTGAATCCCCAAAAATAACAGGACAAGAAATATTGTCGGGATGACCAGGAAGAAGATCGGATCAAATCCCGATTCATCCTCATCCTTTAGGATTTCGCTGATAACATTCGATAAAATAATCGCAGAAAAAACACCCGCCAGGAATAAGATTCGGGTGGGGATCCTTTGCCATTCAAAAAGAGGGAGCCTCATGATCACGCTGGCAAACGGGGTTTGATCGCCAATCGCGACAAGAAAACAGATGATAAATCACACCAACCAT
>JAGVUS010000345.1 GCA_019136175.1 Chloroflexota bacterium
GGGATTTGAGAAGAGGGGTACACCACCGGGGTGATAAAAAGCCAGAATTGGGTCAAAAATGGCAGAATGTACCCAACATCCCGGTACTTGACGTTGAGTGCCGAGAGCCACAGTGCCACACCCAGGGCTGTGATCATTGCCAGCAGGAGAAAGAGCGGCAGCGTCCAGACGGCGGAGGTGGGAAATTGCTTGTAAAACAGCATCATTCCGATCAGGACTACAAAGGCAATGGCGAAGTCCACCAGTCCAGCCAGGATGGATGAAAGCGGGAGTATGATGCGCGGAAAATAAATCTTGGTGATCATGTGGCTGTTTGCCACCAGGGATCGGCTGGCATCGCTGAGTGCCTTGGAGAACAATCCCCACGGAAGCAGCCCGGCATATGACCAGATGGGGTAGGGAATATTGTCCGAACCCACTTTCGCCAGGTTGCCGAAGAAGATGGTGAAGACCACCATTGTCAGGAAAGGCTCCAGTACTGCCCAAACTGCCCCCAGAACGGTCTGCTTGTAGCGGACCTTCAAACTCCGCCATGTCAGAAAGTAGACCAGCTCTCGGTAAATCCATAATTCGCGAAAATCCAGGAAGGAAAATCCTCTGGATGGACGCAGAATAATGGTGCGGGGCTCAGAAGTAGCAGTTTTCAAACCGTGGTCCTGTTTCAGCGGATTTCCCGCTGCCTGATTTCAATGGCATGTTCGCGGTACCAGTCTATGGTGCGGCGCAAGCCTTCTTCAAATTGCACTTCGGCGCGGAATCCAAAACGTTCTGCTGCACGGGTGGTATCCAATCCCCGGCGGGGTTGACCGTTGGGCTTGGTGGTGTCCCAAACCAGTTTTCCACTAAAGCCCGTCAGGCGGGCAATCATTTCTGCCAGGTCGCGAATGCTGATCTCATACCCAGAACCAATATTGACGGGATCGGGATCATTGTATAGTTCTGCTGCTGTCACAATTCCGCGCGCGGCATCTTCCACAAAGATAAATTCCCGGGTGGGTGAACCATCTCCCCAGATGACCACTTCATCCAATCCTTGTTCCTGCGCTTCCACGCACTTTCGGATGAGTGCCGGGATCACATGGGAGGATTCGGGGTGAAAATTATCTCCCGGTCCATAGAGGTTGACGGGCAGCAGGAAAATGGCATTATAGCCATACTGCTGGCGGTATGCCTGTGCCTGGACGAGCAGCATTTTCTTTGCCAACCCGTACGGTGCATTGGTCTCCTCCGGGTAGCCAATCCATAGGTCATCTTCCTTAAACGGCACAGGTGTGAACTTGGGATAAGCGCAAACAGTGCCGATGGCGACAAACTTCTCCACGCCGCGCTCCCAAGCCTGGTGCATAAGCTGAACGCCCATCATCAGATTGTCATAGAAAAATTCAGCCGGATGCAGCCGGTTTGCGCCAATTCCGCCCACATGGGCAGCCAGGTGGATGATCACATCCGGGCAGGAATCATCAAGCATGCGGGCAATGTCCGCACCTTTGACCAGGTCATACTCTTCGATGGTGGGGATATAGATTTGTTCCGCACCGCGGGCGCGCAACTGAGCCTGCACAAATTTTCCCAGGAAACCAGCTCCACCCGTCACACAAACACGGCGGTTTTTCCAAAAATTGGACTCAAGCATGAGTTGTTGATCCCTCCCATTCCAGGTGAATTTTTAATTCCACAACACGCAATGCAGGAGCGTTTCCATCCGGAACGATGGTTAACCCTTGCTCCAGGCAGGTCAGGCGCACTACATCCGCCACATCACCCTCGCCAAGAATACGGACAGTGGAATATCCTGCGTCACGGATTTTTTGGGTTGCCTTGCGGGTGCGTTCCCGGATATCCCGATATAGGCGGAACGAATTCTGGATGTAATCCACCGTCAGGCGGGCTCGGAGAGCCATTCCTTCGGGTGTAATAATGTAGCGCAGCTTGCGGCGTTCAATTCGCCGGACTTTGACATACCCCTTCTCAATCAGCCGCTTGAGATGCCAGTTGATGGTTCCCACTGCCACCCCCAGTTGAACAGCCAGCGAAGCCTGGGTGGAATCGGGGTTCTGTGCAATTTGCTCAAGAAGGGTCAGGTCGCGGTCGTTGTCTGGAAAGGTGCTCATTCAGGTTCCTATATTCAACGGCTGAATTATACCTTTGGGGGTTCATTCGGTCAAGGTGCCAATCCATCCCTCCGATCTGAACCTTACAGGTACTTTATAAAAATTAGAAAATCCCTTCCGGTTTTCTTCCATCGTACGCTTCATGAAGTACAATAATACCGGCTTGGCGTCTGCCAGGTTGTATTTCCATCCATTCAAGACAGGCGAGTTTTCGTATGACAGACCGCTATCATTCAGCATCATCTGCACGACAGGGAGGTTCCCATGGGTAAGGCAAGACTATTGATTGTGGAAGACGATATCGACATTTCCACCATGCTGCGGATTTATTTCTCCAGCCAGGGGTATGATGTGGATGTGGCAGGGCGGGGTTCCGAAGCATTGGAAAAGACCCGTCACGTGATGCCTCACCTGATCATCCTCGATATCATGCTGCCGGATATTGATGGTTATGGCGTTTGCCGTACGCTGCGCATGAACACCCGCACAAGCCATATTCCGGTGATCTTCCTTACCCAGAAAGATGAACGCAGTGACCGGCTCCAGGGATTGGAACTGGGTGCGGATGATTACATCACAAAGCCGTTTGATATTGAGGAACTCAAACTGCGGGTGCAAAACGCGATTGCCCGTTCCGAACGGGAAAGCCTCACCGATCCGCAATCCGGTCTGCCCGCTGGTCGCATGATTGAAGACCAACTGCGCCGGATGATTCGCCAGAAGGATTGGGCATTCATGGACATTCGCATCAACAATTTTGAACCCTTCAAGGATGTCTATGGATTTATTGCCGCCAATGATGCCCTCCGATTTACAGCCATGATGCTGGGCGAGGTGGCTGATGAATTGGGGACGGACAATGATTTTATTGGTCATGCCGGTGGGGATAATTTTGTGATGATTACCAATGAAGAGAAGGCGCAAGCCATCCGTGCCCGTATGAAGGAACGATTTGCAGACGAAATCCAGTCCCACTATACTTTCGCTGACCGGCAGCAGGGCTTCATCACCGCACCCGACAAGGATGGCTCCACCCGGCAGGTGCCACTGATGACCCTGGGAGTGGGTGTGGTCACTCCCTCCACCCATTATTTTGCTGATATCCGCGAGATTACAGAACTGGCTGCGGAAGAACGCCGCCAGGATACCCGGTAGGATTGAATTGTCCTGATGGAATCATCTGCCCTGGCAGTTGGGATTCTGATTGCAGCCCTGGGATTGACCACCTGGCTGGTCACCCGGTTATTGCTGCGCGTTCCCAGCCGGACAGGTATGCAGAATGCCAGCCTGTCTCCCTCCACCAGCCGGGAGGAGGATGGATCTACCGAGCCTGCGATTGTCATTGAACCCGGCGGGCGGGTGATCTCCATCAATTCCGCCGCAAGACGATTGTTCCAGTTGCCCGGAACGGATCTCCCCAACCTGGAAAGCCTGTCGCGCCGTTTACGTCCCAGCGAACTTTTTATTGCATTATGCTCCACCCCGGGCTCGGGTTTGTTTGTTGTCGGAAACCAGGACCTGGAAGTGATTTCGTACCGGGTATCCCTGCCTGGTGCCAGCACCATGGTGCTGACCTTCCGCAATCCAACTGCTTCTGGTGATGCAGACCGGAGATCTGTTCAGGCTGCTCCCACCTTCCTGGAAGCAATGGCGGCGGACCTGGAACTGGAACCGACCGTGCTGATGATTCTGCAGAACCTGAAAAAACTGGTTCCGGCGGATATCTACGAGATAACAATCTGGGATCCTGAAAAGGAGCACCTTATTCCATTCCGCCTCATCGGATCGGC
>JAGVUS010000339.1 GCA_019136175.1 Chloroflexota bacterium
TCCTTGTCTGCCTTCCAAAAACGCCCTCGGCAATTTTACAATTGGTTTTCCCCCTTGCTTGTTTCCTCCCACAATGCCAGGCCCAACCCTGCCCACAAGGCACTGGCAAAAATGGAAAACAACAACATCGTGAAGGCTATCATCACCCAAAACATTGATGGGTTGCATCAGAAAGCCGTGTCAATAAATGTTGTGGAATTACATGGTTCGATGGAGCAGTTTATCTGCATTCGCTGCCACAAGCTTTTGTTACTCCCAGAAATCATCCAATCTATACAGAATGGAGAGATCCCCTGTTGTCCTGATTGCGGATCCATCTTAAAGCCAAATATTACTTTATTTGAAGAGTTGCTTCCGGTCCAAGCCTGGAACCGGGCAGTCCTTGAAATTCAATCTGCTGATCTTGTATGGGTGATTGGCAGTTCTTTATCAGTATATCCCGCTGCCCAACTTCCAAAACAGGCAATCTTGTACGGTGCAAAATTAATCATTAATACAAGGTCATCCACACCAATGGATGACCTTGCAGACTTGTTGCTACCGTTTGAGATTGCTGAGACAGTCCCCAAAATCGCAACGGGATTAATTGGGTCGGATTAATTCGACTCAGGGAAGGTTGGTAAATAGCTCCATGGGAGCCACAGCCATCCCCACCATGCTGGGACCGGTATGGGCACCAAGCACAGGTGCAATGGTGGCTGTTGGCAGCCATGTAATCTTCGAAAATCTGCGAAGCATCTCATCCCGCAGCATCTCCACTCCCTCCGGGTTGAAACCATGAAGCAGTTGAACGCGCAGCGCCTCTCCCGCTTCTGACCAGCTTTCAACCAGGTGAGCCATCCGGTGAATGGCACGTTTCATGGTAATTTCCCTGCCTGCCTGGATATATTTTCCACTGACTTTGTCCACGGTAATTATCGGTTTAATGTTTAGCAAGGATGCCACCAAACCGGTAATGTGACTGATCCGCCCACCATGAATTAAATAACGCAGGTCACTCAGTGTGAATACTCCTGTAACTTTCTGTTGTAATTTTTCCAACAGGGATATGATTTTATTAAGCTCCCATCCTGCCTTTGCTGCTCTAGCCGCAGCTTCAACCAGCCAGGCTTCAGGACATGACAGAATCTTGGTGTCCCAGATTGTCACCTTCGCCTCTGGAACCATTGCCGCTCCTGCCCGGGCAGAATCAATTGTTCCACTTAATCCTGAAGAAATATGGATGGACAATATCTCCGGATCTGTTTCTGCAAGTTTTCGATATAATGCAGCAAATTCACCAGCAGAAGGTTGCGAGGTGGTTGGGAACGCATCTGTTTTCCCCAATAACTGATAAAACTCCTCAGCCGATAAATCCACACCACTGATGTATGTTTTTCCCTCCAATTCTATCCTAAGTGGGGCAAAGTGAATTTCCAGATATTGAATCTGGTCTGGCGAAAAATCTGCTCCCCGGTCTGTTACAATTTTCATGTTGTCCTCTAAAGGTTCTGATATGATTAGCGGCTTCCCCGTCGCCCAAATTGCCGCTCCAATAAATCCACCGAAAGAAGTATCATGGTTGGTCTTCCATGTGGGCATGTGCGCGGGGACTCACATGCCTCCAATTCCCTGATTAACGCTTTTTGTTCTTCCAATGCCATCGCCTGTCCAGCTTTGACAGCCATTCGTTTACACACTCGTGCAGCAATTTTGGTTTCAATCTCTTCCTGAAAAGGTGTTTCATCCTCTTCAAAATCCTCCACCAGGGAACGGATCGCGGCTGCAGGATCTCCTGTGGAAAACATGGCAGGGATCGAATGAATCCGAAAGGTATTCGTCCCAAATTCATCCACCTGAAATCCGAGGTGGGATAAAGCAACCAGTTGTTCTGCCAGTAAAGAGGATTGGGCTGGTGGCAGATGAATTACGATCGGTGATAACAATGGCTGCATTACCAGGCTGCCTTGTTGATGCATGAGCTTTTCAAATAACACCCTCTCGTGGGCTGCGTGCTGGTCAATCAGGTAAATACCATCCGGACCCTCAGCCACCAGGTACACCCCGCCAACCTGCCCAATTAAACGCAATAACGGGATTTGTCCGGAAGGGATCGGAGATGCCTGAGGGGCGGATTGTTCATCCGGCTTACCCGGCATTGCAGTATCATCCATGGACGAAAGGGGTCCAGATGGAGTTTGTATTTGCATCTGCCAAGCGGGATCAGGAATTCGCTCCCCCTCCCAGGAATTTAACCGGGGTGATTGCCAGCCGGATGATTGCATAATTGGTACCGGGCTGTGTGCCATCAATGCCCGGCGGACGGCCCGTTGGACCGTGGAAAATAACCGGTCAGGGTTCCGAAACCGCACCTCAGCTTTGGCAGGATGTACATTTACATCAACATCTTCCGGCGGCAACTCAATGAATAACACAGCCATCGGATACCGTCCCACCATCAGCAGGGTGTGATAGGCTTGAAGTAAAGCAGAGATCAAAGGTGTATCCTGCACCCAACGACCATTTATAAAAAATGTTATTTCTTTTCGATTGGACCGTGTCAGGGAAATGGGACTGATCAGACCACGGATCTGGAGGTCATCCTCCTCCAGATTGACCTCCAACATCTGCCTGGCAAGGTCAATCCCATACAACTGGGCTACAATTTCCCTCTGGTTCCCCTTTCCATTTGTCTGAAACACGTTTTTTCCATCCACAACCAGCAGGAACCGGATGAGCGGATAAGCAATTGCATATCGGCTGATGAAGTTTTCAATCTGCTGCCGTTCTGTGGAATCCCGTTTAAGGAACTTAAGCCGGGCAGGGACATTATAAAACATATTTTGGACCTGAATTATTGTCCCCACGGGCGCGCCAATCTGCTCGCGGAGTACAAGTTTGCCCCCATCAACAATGATTTTGCCTCCCATTTTCTGTTCCGCAGTTCGAGATATTAACGTCAAGCGGGAAATTGAGCCGATGGATGCCAGCGCTTCGCCACGGAATCCCAGTGTTTGAATGTGAAACAGATCTTCAGCAGTACGCAGCTTGCTGGTGGCGTGTTTTGTAACCGCAAGGTCAAGGTCTTCAAGAGGGATACCCCTGCCGTCATCCGCAACTTCGATTAAGCTTTTTCCCGCCTGTTCAATCCGGATAACAATTTGACTTGCCCCCGCGTCCAGTGCGTTTTCAACCAGCTCCTTGACGACAGAAGCTGGACGCTCCACCACTTCTCCAGCAGCAATTTGTGAAGCAACATCATCCGGTAGGCGTTGGATATGCATCATCATACCTGATTGATTATACCGTAAGGACGATACACTTGCGATTTTTCCATCCATCAACCATGCTATAATTCACCGCATGAATGCAAAGGTATTGTTTTTTGACCTGGATGATACACTCTATCCATCCACCAGCGGTTTATGGACAGAAATTAGAATCCGGATTGACCGGTACATGGAAGATCGATTGAAGATCGCACCAGAACAGATCTCCCATCTTCGTCAGCACCTCTTTCATACATATGGGACAACGCTTCGTGGACTTCAGGCTCTCTATGAAGTGGACCCAATGGATTATCTTGCCTACGTCCACGATGTTCACCTGCCTGACTTTATCAGCCCCAATCATCAGGATCGGGAAACGTTACTGGCACTGCCCCAGAAAAAGTATATCTTTACAAATGCAGATATCCATCATGCAACCCGCGTTTTAAAAACATTAAATCTTTTCGATTGTTTTGATGGCATTGTGGATATCTTGCAGATTATGCCAAACTGCAAACCACAGGATGAAGCCTTTCAGATTGCATTAAAACTTGCCGGTAATCCCGCCCCCAAACACTGCATCCTGATTGACGATATGTTGTTCAACCTCCAGGCAGCCCATAAACTC
>JAGVUS010000317.1 GCA_019136175.1 Chloroflexota bacterium
AAAGTAGAAAAGTTTCCATTGTCAGTCAATATTTTCATGCCATGCACTCCATCGATAGAGTGGAAATTGCCCGTAAGATCAGCAATTACATGATGGAGAATGGCAAAACGATGATGGCTTTATTGGAAATGAATGTTAGCGGAGAAGAGAGTAAATATGGATTTCCAGCTCATGATCCTGAACATTGGGAAACGCTCATTCCAATCATCGGTGAAATTGTTGATTTACTGGGGATATCCGTCCAGGGATTGATGACAATGCCGCCATTCTTTGACGACCCGGAAAAAACGCGACCTTATTTTGTCCAATTAATGAAAGTTCGGGACTATTTAGCAGGAAGATTTCAGACAATTGACTGGCATCACATATCCATGGGAACAAGCGTGGATTTTGAGATTGCAATACAGGAAGGCGCAACAATGGTACGTATTGGACAGGCAATTTTGGGTCCGCGTCCAGCTAGACAATAAAAAGGTTATAATAAACTCATGGATATTATTCTCTTAATGGTGCGCATCTTATTCAATGTCCTGACAATTCTTATCATCGTCAGTGTAGTGTTGTCCTACTTTCTTTCCCCTTACCATCCCATACGATCTGCCGTAGATAAAATCATTGATCCTCTGCTTAGACCCATCAAGAAAATTGTTCCGCCATTACAGGGGATTGATTTTAGTCCTGTGATTTTATTAATCCTGTTACAACTATTGGAATATTTGATCACAAGCATCCTGGTCAGAGTTTAGAGGTGGAAGATGAGTGAAGACCGGAAGTATAAACTTCATCATGGCGGGATGGGCGCAGCCATTGCTGTGCGGATCACACCTAGATCCAGCAAGGACGAAGTCTCTGAGATTTTGGATGATGGAACCATCAAGTTAAGAATTACCGCTTCTCCAGTGGAAGGTGCTGCCAATCGGGCTGTGATTCAATTTCTGGCAAAAATTCTTGATGTTCCTCCCTCCGAAATTGAGATTGTCGCTGGTGCGACCAGCCGGGATAAATTAATCACCATTGCCAATCTAACCCCTGAACAGGTCCATGCACGGATTATAGAACACCTTGCTTGAAACAGCGCTGGGTTAGTTGATGGTTCGCTCACATCATTGTGATTGATTTGTGAACATTAACCACAAAGCATAAGTTGCTGCTTCTCGCATTGGGGATTGAGGACCATTGGCTATTCGAGAACACTCATCCCAACCTTCTTTTGTGGATGTAGTTGGCAGATAGGATAATGCATTAAGAACATCATTGGGCTGCCCATATCGTAATGCCTGAATCAGTAATCTCTGGGCATGGTCTTCGTTCGCTATCCCTTCTCCTTGTTCGCCCGCATACTGAATCAACCAGGGAGAATCTGATATTTTTACCAATCGAGTTAGATTTACAGATTCCGAGCTGTGTTCGCGCTTTTCAAGTACCTGTGCCGCAGCGTTTCGAACAATCCATTGGGCATCTCCAATGGCTATTTTTTCAAGGGCTTGTTTGGCCCATTCCTGATCAATCTCTGCCAATCCGAAGACCACTGCCCTGCGGGTAAGGATGTCCTCCGAATCCATGGATCGCTGTAAAATATCATGACCCGCAGGAGGGTGGAATGCCAGAGCTTCAGCGACCGCAAGACGCATTGGCTCATCCCCATTTGATAGGATTTGTTCCAGAACTGCCAATGCCTGCTCTGACTCAATGGAGGAAATGGCAATACAGGCAGCAAGGCGAACATCAGCATCAGAATCGCCCAATAACGCCAGCAAGATGTCAATTAACTGATCCTCCTGGTAGTACCCGCAACCCAATGCTATTACTTGTCGAACAACAGGCGAGTTGTTATTACTTAGTTGTTTCAAGAGCGCTGGTATTGATGGATCATTTGACCGCAGTGCTGTTGTTAGAATTTTCAGACGAATTCCCATGGGGAGGGCTTCTTGAGTGATAAGCTGGACCATTCTCCGCATGTAATTTATTCGCCACTCATCAGATCGTGGCACGGATCTTAATGTTTTCCCTATTTTTAAAAATTGAGCATGTAAAGGAGGGACATCCAGCTGAAGGTGGTTTTGTGCCACAAGTGCAATATTTGCTGAATATGCCCAGAAGGTTTCGGCTGCGTCAAGCAGGCTCCATTGGATGGATGGATCCTGATGTGGAATCGGGTTATCCGTCGAAAGCAAAGCAGCAAGGTAGCCGCCAATCATTGGGTTGGAAAATCCAATTACCCCATTGGCATACTCCATTAAAATTTTCGCATCCATCAAAGAGAGAATCGTTTGATCAATGGCTGATAATTTCTTGGTTTTCGTGCGTCTTATGTTTGATGGTGTTGCTTCCGGGGGAGATTCCACCAATTTAAATTTTGACAGCAGCTTCGCCAATGTGTCGTGCGGCAGTGCTCCTTTTTGAGTAATAATAAACTGTTGACCAATAGCTCCTAGCACGTCCTCTTTACCAATGGCGGAGGTGGATCGCGTTATGAAGGTTTGGATCCCGGATAGCGGATTTGTGCCATCCAAGTCACCTGCGTATGCTCCCCATATCAACAATGTCCAATCCAATGGACTTTGATGCTCAGATAGTGAGGATATGATCGAATTTAATAATACGGGATCTGGTTTTGGTTCCATGTCCGCTGGAAGTTGTGGCGTAATTCTGGTTGTCCATAATTCCTGCCATTTTTCCATGAATAAAGTATGTTGTTGCATCCCCCAAGATTTGAGCGGCGCAGGTATGAATCCCAAATCCAATAGTCCCCCCAGACGATTGGGGTTTGCTGTTGTGATGATTCGTAGATCTGGATATTTTTGGAGCAAGTATTTTAAAAACCGGATTGCTGGTTCCCATTCGGAAGGATGCAGCTCGTCCAGACCATCCAAAATCAATACGGCTGAATTATTTAACAACACGTGATGCAGGTATTTTTCCAGTTGTTTGCCAACCAGGGTGGGACAGTAGCTTTTTATTGCCTGGAAAAGAGGAGTTTCCGGTGATGCAGAATCCATGTTTTCCAGATTAAGGTCGTAAAAATGACAATATAATGGGACAGAATGTTCAAGAGCAGAATTTCCGGTTGCCCGCCTGGCAAGTTTTGAGGCAAGATCTGCAAGGGCAAAAGATTTACCTGAACCCGGATCGCCGATGAGAACAAGTTGAATGGGATTGGCTAATGTGTTCGATAAAGACATGCTTGGGTACCCGATATGGGATAATAAATCGGGATAATCGGGTATGTAAGGAATGATTTTTTGAATAATGGTGTCTTCGGAGGGCGTTTCTTCCAACAAGATTTTGGTGGGGGGGACTAAAATTAACGGCTCAATTGCCAAATCATCCAAAGGGAAAAGCGGTGCAGCCAAATGACTTTCTTGGGATCGTTTATACGTACTTTCGCGCAGGAATAATTCTGCTCCAGCCAGGCGTCTCTCAAGGTAGGCATCATATTGGCTTTTGATCCAGGATTTGATTCGGCTCCAGTTTTTTCGAACGGTGCTGATGATCCACCAGATCAGTGTGGCAGTAATAAGGCCTGCCCAAAATGAGATTTGTTCAATTTGAAAATCCCGAAACCTGTCCATGATTATCCTGAGTAAAGTATCCTTCCGCATGATGAGCAGAATGTAATTTTCAAGGGAGAGCGGGATGCCTGCCATTCTGCCGGGGGTAGAGTGGACCCGCATCCTGCACAAGTGCCATCTTCCACCTGGACGACGATTGCTCCTTTTTTGGTTTTACGGAGTCTCAGGTATATCTCCAGATTTTCTGGTGTAATCTGCTCGACCGCAAGCCCTCGTTCCGTGGCAAGTTTTTCGCTTAATTTAATTAATTGATCCCGTTCCCCATTCAACGTGGAATGTTGCATTAA
>JAGVUS010000206.1 GCA_019136175.1 Chloroflexota bacterium
GATTGCTGTCGCCCGGGAAAATTGGCTGCTCCTCAACATCACCGCAGAGAATATCAAGAGCGATGCGGCGTTAAGGACATAATAGACATTAAACGCTGTTCCCCGGTAAATGGCAAACAACGCCTGGGCTGCGCCCATCAGGGAAATGCGCTGCGCTTCCGTGGATGCACTGGCATACTGCCTGCTGATTGCCATCATCTCAAATGCCGTATTGGAAGCATAATAGGCAATTATTCCTGCCAATCCCAACACAAGGGCAAGCAAAGCAGCGGATTCACCGGAACGCCTCAAAGAAAAATACAGGGCAAGATAAATCAGGATTAATAATGTGTTGTTAAGAATGTATAACAGGTCCAGGCTGAACAGCCCAAGAAGCCGGTTTTGCTGAAAGAGCGTAAAAAAGCCTTCGACAGAATTCGGCGGGGGAAACAGGATAAAAATAACAATCTGTGCAACCATGATTGCCAGCATGGCAATGGCAGCCACACCGCCAGCCTTGAATATCCCCAGCCAATGGGGTTCCTTGTTTGCTGCAGTATTCATCTTTGGGGTTTTCCTTTTAAGTTTAAAATTTGGCGACCAAGTAATAGCTTCCCGATTATATCCCACCCGTCACAAAAATGAACCAATCCTTTTGTGATACTCCGGTTTTCCGGATTGTTCAACACCCAATTTTCTCAATCGTTTCAAATAAAAGGGACCGCCGGAAGCAGGTCTGGTTCATGATATAATAAAGGTCTCTAAATTGGGATCGCAATTTCCAAAAGCCAATCCATTTATGGGATTGGCTTTTTCATTCATGTCATGGACCAGACAAGGAAGACAGAAATGGAGGTAGTTATGAATTTCCAGGTAGGTGATCCGGTTGTACACTGGTCCCATGGCATAGGAAAAATTACTGGCATTGAAGAAAGAATGATTGCTGACCGCCAGGTACTCTATTACCTGGTGCAGATACGCGATCTGACCGTATGCGTTCCTGTTGACGGGGATACATCCTTTCGGCTGCGCCCCCCCACTTCATCGCAAGACTTCCATAAGTTGTTTGCAATTCTGAGCAGTCCTGGTATTCCTCTTCCAGATGACCGGTTGGATCGAAAATCCCACCTGCATGGCGTCATGGCTGACGGAACCTTGCAAACCATTTGCGAGGTAGTCCGGGATCTGACACATCACTCCCGTCGAAAACAGTTGAATGAAGATGACAAAAACACATTAAAAAGAGCCAGTTCCATGCTCTGCAACGAATGGGCTTTTTCTCTTTCCCTTTCCCTCCCCGAAGTGGAGGAAGAACTAAACCGCCTGTTAGCCCCTGCTTCAGCAGACCCCGCTCCTGCTTCCGGTTAAAAAATCAGGCTGGCAAAAATTCCAAAACACTCCCACCAAGAATGATGGGAGTTATGGCAGTTAACCGGGCTGAGAATGAATACCAGCGTGATCCGTCACGCCTGGTCGATTTGTTGTTTTTCGATTGTATCCGGTTTGCTCTTCCTACGTTTGGCGGTATTAACCAGCAGATCGAGGGGCAGGTACACTCCTCCCAAATGATGTCCCCCTTTCATCGGGCAATTCTTAATGGAATAGTCCAGTATATCCGGAAAAACAGGCTAGGCGGGTGTATACCAGACGATTCCGTTCCGGGTGGTTTTCAACAAGGCTCCCCGCGCAAGCAGTAATTCCAGGTGCGAGAGGGTTTCTGTCACTGCCATGCGCCTGCTGTAGTATGGTAAATTTTCCCAGGAGGTGTACCATGTGGTGGCTCTGGCAATTTCGTACGCCGTCCTGGTTTGCCCCTGGAATAAGGCAAGCATTTCCTCCATCCGGTGTTCGTGGTGCTGCTGGATTTCCTCCATGCGCCCCACCAAGTTGCCAAATGGTTTCCCATGTCCGGGCAAAATCGTTTGGACGGGGCAGCGGGCAACCTGGTGGAGGGAATTGAGATAATCCACCAGTGGGTTGCTGATGCTCTGGCTGGTCATGCTGACATTGGGAGTGATTTTCTCCAGGAGATGATCCCCGGCGAACAAGACCTGGCGCGAGGCGTCATACAGGCAGATATGCCCGGGGGAATGACCCGGCGTCCAGAGAATTTCCAGGTCAAAATCTCCCAGCACCAGATGCTCACCACCATGCACCACCTGGTCGGGCATGGCAACCTCCACCAATCCCAGGATTTCCATCGAGGCAAGCTGCAGGGCGGGGCGGTCTGCGGTGGGCACCCCATTGACCTCCAGCCATTGATCCATATCATCCAACAGCGGCTGGTAATTGACATAACGCGAGTAAAGCAGCAGCCGCTCAATTTCATGGATGATCAGCCTGGCATTGGTGTATTTCTCAATCCGCCCCACCAGACCATAGTGATCCGGGTGGACATGGGTGATGGCAATATATCTTAAATCCGCCAGCGTGACACCCACATCTGCCATCTGCTGCTGGAGAGAGTCAAACGCCTGGGAAGTGTTCCACCCCGTGTCGATCAGAAGGCAGCCATCCCTGGTCGTGATCAGGTAGGCGTTGATAAATCCAAGCGGGTTATCCGGGATGGGAATACGGAACTGGTGGATGTTTGGCAGCACTTCCATGATCAGTTTTTCTCCAGGTGGAATCCAAATATGGTAAGCTGACCATCCTTTTTAAACAACTGACCCGCCAGCCTCATCATTGGATTCCGGTTGAGTGTCCAACGGTTTTTCGCCTTCCGGTTTGGTCATGGGCGCGGCTGTCCCGTGGAATAATTCCCAACCCTGGCTGAAAATTACCACCTGGGTTGCCAGCAGCCACAGGAAAAACAATCCCAGGATGATCGTTGCAATCGTCAGAATCAAGCCCAAATTGGATTGGAACCGGGTCAACATGGTTTCCAAGTTTTTCATCGAATCCTGTGATTTGGATACCATCGCCTGATACTCGCCCAGGCTGGTGGAAATTTCCGACACCTTGGACGACATGGTGTCCAGGTTGCTGCGGACCAGTTCCAGGTTATTGTCAGCTTTCTCAAAATTGACAGCCATTTCTTCAAATTTGGCAGGCATTTCCTCCAGGCTGCCGGAAAGGTCATCCAACGAGTCTGCCATGGACCGCTTGGGATTGTAAGTTGACTGGGTGGGGGGAACCACCGATCCAATAATGGGGGCGCTGCCAAGAATGGCGCGAAAAGTCTCAAACGAACGGATTGCCCCTTCCAGTGATTCCGCAGCCTGCCCGGCAGCCTGTAAAGATGTATTGGCTGCCGAGATCATGGTTGGCAGGGCTTCACCCACCAATTCGTTCACCTGGCTGACAACCGGCTGGGTATCCGCCACAGTGGTGGCAGTAGTATCCAGCATGACAGACAGGGCATCCACGCTCTCGATGGTTGCCCCCAGGGCGTCATACGTGATGGTCATGACATCCTGGCTGGTGTCCACCGTGGAAATCAACATGGTGAGGGTTGAGTCCAAAGACCTGCTGATGGCTGGTCGGAGTGCGAACATGCCCACCAATCCGGCAAGGCTCAGGACCAGTCCAATCACCCCGGCAATCATCACAAATACGCCCAATGTACGCCGCACAAAAGACATCATTCCACCTCCCACGGAAAAATTCAGGACTTTCAACCTGATTATACAGGTTCCATGCAGGTTCGGGGTTTCCAATTCATCCGGTATCTATCCCCTCTACCCCCGGGAAGAGATTGTTATTTTGCCTTGCGATTTTTCTCGACCCGGAACAGGACAATCCGGCGGATCAAATCATAGGGAATGGGTTGATTCAATGGAAATTGGATCGTTCCCCGGGAGGTTTTGTATCCCGCCAACTCCTGTTGAAACGCTTCCACCCCCTCGGGTCCGGGATAAAAGCC
>JAGVUS010000341.1 GCA_019136175.1 Chloroflexota bacterium
ATGGAATATCGCTCCCGTCGCAAGCAGATCCTGCCGCGGGTGGGGTATGTTCCACAATCTACTTGCAGGCATCTTATTGGTACAGTTGAAAGCCGGTTACGATCCGTGGGGTCTGCAATTGGGGGTGCTGCCTGGGCGGAAGCGATCCGTCTGGCAGATCAGATTGGTTTGGATCTTCACCAACCTTTGCGTTCCCTGTCCATTCAGGAAAACACCCTGATGACTCTGGTGGCAGCCTGGATGCATTCTCCGGATCTTCTCCTGTTGGATGAACCAAGCCGGGTATTGACAATACAACAACAGGAGGTGCTCCATCAATGGATCCGTCAGGCGCGGATGCAGGGAAAATCCATTTTTATTACATCCTCATCTTCAGCAGAAATGGAGCGCCTGTGTGATCGCGTTGCAGTCATTCACCGGGGGGCATTAATTGCATTGGAAAGAGGGGTGAATTTACGGGCAAAGTCCTTGCGGCGGGTGGAAATGCGGTTTGCAACGCCTGTTCCAATGGACATGTTCTTCTCACTACCCAACCTGGAAGATGTGTACCTGGAAGAAAACAAGTTCAGCTGCGTTCTGCGCGGCGATCCCGATGCTTTGATCAAATTGGCAAGCAGGTATCGGGTGATTGACCTGACAAGCCAGCAGCTATCTCTGGATGAGGTGTTTCGTCGAAATTACGGAATCAGTACGGCAGCTGCATGATTCCAACCTCATGATATCTTAATCCTTGTCCATTAGGGGGCTTTTTATTGTATAATGATTCTGTTCAAGGGCAGAGATGGAGGAGTGTGCATGAACCTTTTGATTGACCCCAATGTTTCCTATGTCCTTCTTGTCATCGGGTTGGTGCTTTCTGTGCTGGCTCTGTTTTCACCCGGCACGGGCATCATCGAGATTGGAGCTCTGTTTGCGCTGGTATTGGCTGGGATTGGCATCTGGAATCTACCCATCAACTGGTGGGCGCTTGTCATTCTGGTGATTGGGATTATTCCGTTCCTGTTGGCGTTGAAAAAATCCCGTCACTGGATCTGGCTCCTGCTGTCCATTTTGGCGCTGGTTATTGGCTCGGTATTCATTTTCAAACAGGAGGGGGATGGTATGGCAGTTCACCCGGTTTTGGCGGGTGTGACCTCAATTGCTGCCGTTGTGTTTCTCTGGTTTATTGGACGGAAAAGTATTGATGCAATGACGATGAAACCGGTAAATCTTCGGGAGGACCTGATTGGGAAGGAAGGCGAAACCCGTACGGAAGTGTACTTGGATGGAACGGTATATGTTGGCGGCGAGGAGTGGACAGCCCGCAGCCAGGACCCCATCCCAGCAGGTATGCCCGTCCGTGTAATTGGGCGGGATGGGCTGGTTGTGGTTGTGGAACCGGTAGAGAAGTCCAGTTAATACCCTGCCCATTAAGGCTGGGATCATCACTCAATTTTTTGTGGAGGTTAACGATGCAACCTGTAATCTACTGTCTGATTGGGGGGTTGGTGCTGCTGGCAGTTATTTTCCTTGCCACAGCGCTCAAAATTGTGCCCGAATACAAGCGGCTGGTTGTTTTCCGGTTGGGTCGCTGCATGGGTGCACGCGGACCTGGATTGGTCATCCTGATTCCTTTTATTGACCAGGCTGTCTCGGTGGATTTGCGCGAGCAAGTGCGTGAAATCCCAGCCCAGACTTCCATTACAAAGGATAATGCCCCGATTTCGATTGATTTCCTGTGGTACTATCGGGTCTTTGATCCAGTCCAGAGCGTTTTGCAAGTCGGGAATTTTGAACTGGCTGCCCAGGGTATTGCTACAACCACGTTACGCTCGGTGATTGGCGGAATCATGTTGGATGGTGTCCTTTCGGAACGCGAGCAGATCAACGCAGCTCTCCGCACCCGCCTGGATGAGGTCACTGAAAAATGGGGTGTTAAAGTGACCAACGTGGAAATCCGGGAAATCATTCCACCGAGGGATGTGCAGGATGCAATGAATCGCCAGCTTTCTGCTGAGCGGAATCGCCGTGCCGTGGTGACCGAGTCCACCGGTACCCGCGAGGCTGCCATCAATGTTGCTGATGGTGAACGACAGTCAGCAATTTTGAAAGCGGAAGGTGAAAAACAGGCTTCCATCCTCCGGGCGGAAGGTGAACGACAGGCGCAGGCGCTGCGGGCGGAAGGGTATGCTGTGGCGTTGGAGAAGATCAACAATATCGCCAATACTGTGGATAGTCGTACAATGACGCTCCAGTACTTTGAGGCATTGAAGATCATGTCTGCCAACCCATCCACGAAGTACATCTTCCCGATGGAATTTACCAGCCTGATCAGCGATTTTGTCCGCGGCAGGTCAGCCCCCAAGGATTAAGAGAACGATTTTGGGCGCCTGGTTGAAAAACCGGGCGCCCATCCCAAATCCATCTCGAATTTTATTGGACAGGTGGGGCGTAGGATCGTGAACTATCAGATTGAACAGGCTTCCCTGCTGGATCTGAACGCGTTGCGGCAGTTGGAACAGGAATGCTTTGGAGAGGATGCCTGGCCATTGCTGGATATCATCGCAGCATTGACGTTCCCGGGCGAGGTGCGTCTAAAGGCTGTTGTGGATGGTGAAATGGTTGGGTTTGTGGGTGGAGATCCGCATCCCAGGGAAGGGCTTGGCTGGATCACGACGATTGGAGTTAAAACTGCCTTCCGGAGACTGGGAATTGGGAAAGCATTGCTGGAGGCATGTGAGAAGCAAATGACAGTCCCCATCATCCGGTTAACTGTCCGCCGGACAAACCTGGAAGCAATTGAAATGTACCGAAATGCCGGCTATGTTGAGGTTGAACTGTGGCGGAGGTATTATCCTTCCGGGGAGGATGCGCTGCTGCTTGAGAAAAAGCGTTGACTTTTTTCAGCATCGGATATATGATTTAAGCGAGGTCACCGAAACCCTTATGCGATCTTTGAATGCATCCCAACTGGTTGTGTCTGTTACGGGCACGCGCGTTTGCGCGTGCCTTTTTGTTCATCATATCCGATAAGGAGACTTGCGATATGGATTCTGGCTACCTGGGTAAAGTGGAAAAAGCCAAACGCTATGCTGAGCAACGCGATCGGTTCCATTTCCATTCGTTTACAGTGACCATGACGGGAGAGAACAACCCGCACACTGTAACTTATGAAGCCGGACACTGGACCTGCGACTGTTCGTATTTTCGGACGCGCGGTTTATGCAGTCATACCATGGCGCTGGAGATCATCCTGAAGGACATGATTCCGGAAGCGCCTTCACAATAAAAAAGGCGGAGAGGGTGGGATTCGAACCCACGGTGGGGACAAGCCCCACAACGGTTTTCGAGACCGCCCCATTCAACCGCTCTGGCACCTCTCCGTCTTGCAGGGCTGAATTATAGCAGAGACCTGCCTAAATATCCATAGATTGACCCGGACCGGGATAATGGATGGGTCCAATGTCCTCATCCATTAACTTTTCACGCAGTGCCTGGGCTGGTTTTGATTCTCCGTGAACCAGGATGACCTTTTGAAGTTGTGACCTGGTTTCCCGGGCGTATTTGACCAACATTTTTTGTCCGGCATGGGCGGATAATCCACCAATGGTGGCAACCTCCGCCCGGCGTTGGAATCGTTCGCCAAAGATATTGACCTCAGTTTCACGATCTGCAAGCCGGCGTCCCAGGGTGTTTGGTGCCTGCCAGGAGACGATTAAAATCATGTTTTTGGGATTTTCAATGTTATTGCGCAAGTGATGGAGAATCCGTCCTGTTTCTGCCATACCGGAGGCTGAGATGATGATCATGGGATCGTGGCGGTCATTTAATGCCTTGGATTCATCTACGCTG
>JAGVUS010000380.1 GCA_019136175.1 Chloroflexota bacterium
TCACAGCCTGCCGCCAGCAGACCGCGCGCCGTACCGGTCAGGTTGCCGCCGCCTGCGTGGGTAATCACCACCGCATCGGGGTCCTTGCCGTAACGGGCGCGCACCTGCCCGGCAATTTCCATCCCCAGGCTCTCCACACCGCGGATTCCAAAAGGCGTGTAAAGGCTGGCGTTGAAGAACCCGGTATCCTCCAGGGTGAGCAGGAGCAGGTAAAACAATTCCGGACCCACCGAAAGCTTGAGCACCTCGGCGCCATAGGCTTCGCAGGCACGCCCTTTTTCCACAATCTCCGGCTGACCAACCCCGCGGCTGTCATAGACTTCCTGGATGATGATTGCCTTCAAGCCGCGCTGGGCAGCCTGCGATGCCACTGCCGCGCCGTAATTGCCGCTGGTGGCGGCGATGATGCCCTTGAATCCTTTTTTCGCGGCTTCGTAGGCACTGATGGACGCCCGGCGCGCCTTGAAACTGCCCGAGGCATTGGCGGCTTCATCCTTCACCAGGATGGTTGCCCCCTTGCCGGGCGGGGAGATCTTCCGGACGGCATTCGTCAGGTTGCGCAGTTCAAAGAGCGGCGTATCCCCCACCTTGGTTTCCCGCTGGATGCGGGCGATCTCGGCATGGGTATAGCCGGTGTCCGCCATCATGCGTTCGTAGTCAAAGGAGACCGGAGAATGGACATACCGGTCGTAATCAATGCCCAGCGAGACCTTCATGATCTCGTTTTTCCGAGCCATCACGCCTGCATAGGAGGTATCGCGCGGGCTCATTCTTCCGCCTCCGTGCCAATCGTCAGCAGCTCCGGCACCACCGTGCCAAAGCTGTGGCTGTAACCGGGATTTACGGTCTTTAATATGCCCTGCAGCTCGCGCCCGATGATGGTGCGAATGCGGACCACCGCGCCCAGTTCAGCATCCTCCACCAGGAAACCGGAAACACGCAGCAGGTAGGGAACCTTCCTGGTGTCTTCGGGCAGCGAGGGGGCGCGTTGTTCGGGCTTGAGGATGACCTCCTCAATTTCAACCCAGGTACCGGCTTGTATTTTTGTCATATTGATCCCTTTCCTTCAGCTAACCACTAGACCCGGCGGCTGTAGGCGGTTTCGCCCATCAATGCAGCCGGAACGGGCAGATCAATCATGCGCTTCAAACCGGGGGTTGCCGCCACAACATGCGGGATCATGTTCACAGCGATGCCGATGGTCGCCTTGCCACCGGCGTATTCCGGCTTGATTGCCATGTGAATTTCAGGCACACCATAAATATTGATGTAGTCACCGGTATCCTGGTTTTCCAGGTGCGGGTGAATCTGCTGGGGGTGCACCAGGCGGATGACTTCCGTGTCGCCGCGGTAGCCAACGCCGGTATGGGCGCAGCCAGCCACCATGCCCGGTTCCACCTTGACGTGCGGCGTCTCGCGGTACACTTTGCTGATGATGGGCTCGCGGGTTTGCACAATGCGGTCCACGCCCAACCCCAGTGCATCGCTGATCAACTGGATGGATTCGGGAAAGCCGACATGCCCGACAATTGTGCCTTCCGCAACGCCCTTGCGGAAGACTTCCGGCGTGGTGCCCACGCCCTGCGTTTCCATCACGGTGGGACCGTAGGGGCTGAGATCGTTGACGCGCGAGGCTTCAATGCGTTCCACCGAGTGGCAGCCGCCCGTCAGGGCAACGACCAGCAGGTCGAGGACATAGCCAGGGTTGACGCCGGTGCCCAGGACGGAAACGCCGTGTTGTTTGGCTAATCCGTCCAGTTCCTTCGCCAGTTCGGGGTGCTGTGCAGCCGGATCCGCCATTTCCTCGGCAATCGAAATCACGTTGATTCCAGCGGTGATGATCTTGCGCAGGTCGGGCATCTGGCGTTCGGTCCAGGACGTGGTGGCGATGACGGTCAGGTCCACCTTGTTTGAATCCAGGACAGTTTCAGGGTGATCAGTGACGATGACGCCCAGCTTCTTTCCCACGCCAAGCACCTCGCCCAGGTCCCTGCCAACGTAATCCGGGCGGGCATCCACGGCAGCCACAATTTGCAAGCCGGATTTTTCGAGCATGAGTCGCGCCATGCCGCTGCCCATCGCCCCAAGACCCCACTGTAGCACACGAATTGGTTGATTCATATCCTCACTCCTTTTTGGTTTCATAAAAGTTTGATGGTAATACCTGCAAGCGACAGGCTGCGCATGATTGCGACTGCGTGCGGTTCATGCGGGTCGCGTTTTGCCAGACGGGAACAACAACACGCGCCGCGCAGGCGGATGCCCGGCGGCGTCTTTAACGTATGGAATGGACGGGTGAATGGCTTTAAGGGGGATACACCCCGCCCGGGCTGATCTCCAACCGGGGAGATTGCATGAGAGCCAGTGCGGGGGGCAGGCGCGCCGGATGGACGCAGGTGGATGTATCCATGCATCTGCTCCATCCAGGTTGTCTGCTTGCATGTCTCAAATTTGACCATAACCAGTCCCAAGGCAAAATGATGCAAGGGCAAGCAGGTGTCTGTCTGTCCACGTACCACCACAGATTTGGGCAAATCGTCAAACACAAATGAACAGCAGCCGAAACCAAGCCATCAAAAATCCCTGGAGACTACTGCTATGGGACGGCATCCAGAGATTGCCAGGTTGGAAACCGAAAGAGTGCAATGTGAAGGGTGAAAAATCCAGCCCGGGTTAACGGCTTTCACGGCGTTCGATTTCCATCCTATGCGAGGAGATTATACCATAGCAGACCATGCTGGTTCACTTGCCAGACGGCACAAAAAGCAGCGTCATAAATAAGACGCGAAATATGACATTTAATGAAAAGCTGCCCGCCTTGAAAGAGGTTCACCACTCCCCGGCGTACAGGACGCCATAAGGCTCCGCCAGGCGCAGTACCCGCCCGTAGCGCAGTTCCACGATCTGCCGGAAGTGCAGTGTATCGTGCGCCACCCAGGCGGCAAACATCTCGCCTGCCTTCATGCTGCCCCACGGTGCAGGGGATTCCTGCTCCCAGTTGGGGTGTTTCAACCCATCCAGCCAGTGCAGGGAGCGGATGCGTTCCGCTTCGAAGGCATCCAGCATCTCGGATAATACGCGGGTATTGTAACTGCGCTCCGTCACCCAAACGCCGGGGTGGATGGGTGTCCAGGTTTCGCCGGGATGGTGCAGCATCACGTCCAACCGGCGGCGGAAGTCCTCACGTTCCTCGTCGTACAGGTGGCAGACCACCTCCAGGATGGACCAGCTTTGGGTGTGCGGCTTCAGCACGGCATCCGCCTGGCTGACGCCGTGCGTCAATGCCCGGAGAATGCCCACACCGGATGCAAGGTCTTGACGGAGCGCAATAAAATTCATGGAAACCTCCTTACTGCTTCGCTGCCGGTTTGCCCAGCGGATAGGGGGCAAACAGGAAGAAGGCAATCACCATCGTCACCGCCACAACCGGACCAATTGCCACCACGCCGTACTTCCAGCCCAGCAGCAGCGCCAGGATGGATCCCGCCAGCGAACCGACAAACTGGTTGATGACACCCTGCACGGCAAAGAACATCCCGGCGCGGTCCTTGCCGGTCTCCTGGGCGTCCACTGCGGCAATGTGGGCGGGAAAGGCGTAGGGAATGGTGAAAAACGCCCCGATGGAGAAGCTGGCAATCACCCCGGCGATGATGCCGACCACGATGGGCGGGATGGGCAGGTTCAGTTTCGTCCAGCCCAGCGGGAAGACCAGCATGGCAAGCCCAAACACCAGCAGGGAAATCCGGAAGGCGTACTTGGCACCCTTTGCCCGGGAAAGCAGGTTGAACACCACCAGCATGATGGGCACCGGGGCAAAGGCGGC
>JAGVUS010000286.1 GCA_019136175.1 Chloroflexota bacterium
CTTTGTCGGTGTACCCGCGCAGGTGGAAGAGGCAGCCTACCAGGCAATTGCCAGGGCTGCCCAGCTGATCAACCTGGATCAACATACCGGCGCACATCCGCGAATTGGTGCCACTGACGTGGTACCATTTGTCCCAATCAGCGATGTCACCATGCAGGACTGTGTGGAGATGGCGCGGCGGCTGGGCAAGCGGGTTGGGGAAACGTTGAATATCCCGATCTATTTATATGAAGAAGCAGCCAACAGACCGGAACGCCAAGGACTGGAAAACATCCGCCGGGGGCAATATGAAGCACTCAAGGAAGAAATGGGCATCAATCCCGAACGCGATCCCGATATTGGACCCCGTGCGGTGGGACCCGCCGGGGCAACCGTCATCGGTGCACGCCAGCCATTAATCGCCTTCAATGTTTATTTAACAACCGATGATACCTCCATTGCCCAGAAGATTGCCCGGGCTGTCCGGCATTCCTCCGGCGGTCTGCGGTATGTCAAGGGCATGGGTGTCCTGGTGGAAGGGCGCGCCCAGGTTTCGATGAACCTGACCAATTTCCGCGGCACGCCGATTGCCCGGGTGGTGGAAATGGTCCGCCGGGAAGCGGAGCGGTACGGTGTGGGCATCCATCACACCGAGCTGGTGGGGCTGACCCCCCAGCAGGCATTGATTGACGCTGCCCAATGGTACCTGCAAATGGATGCATTTGAGCCGGACCAGATCCTGGAACAACGGCTTTTCGAAGTCTCGCGGGAAGCTCCTGCCGGGGAAGTGCCTGCCAAAACTGCCTTCCTGGACGAACTGGCAGCAGCCACACCCACCCCGGGTGGAGGTTCCGCCGCTGCATTTACGGGAGCAGCTGCCGCAGCCCTGGTGGCAATGGTGGCACGGCTGACCGTCAACAAGAAGAAGTACGAACCCGTCAAAGACCGCATGTGGCAGATCATCGACCAGGCGGAGACATTGCGCACTGCATTGACCCGGGCTGTGGAACAGGATGCCGTCGCCTTTGATGCCATCCTGGCAGCGTTCAAACTGCCCAAGGATACCCCCGAACAGGAAACTGCCCGCAACCTTGCCGTGGAGCAGGCAACATTCCATGCCGCCCAGGTTCCCCTGGAAGCCGCCCGCCTGGCGGTTTCGGTGATGGAGCTGGCTGTGGAAGCCGCCGCACTTGGCAACCTGAATGCCATTTCGGATGCTGGAAGCGCCGTGGCATTATCCCGGGCTGCGTTGACCGCTGCCGGGTACAATGTGCGCATCAACCTGAGCGGAATAGGCAACCCGGAGATGGGACAGCCCCTGTTGGATGAACTTGCCGGGCTGGAAACCCATGCTGCAGAGTTGGAAACACAATTAATACAGTCCATGAAGGAGCGCGCCAACCTGGTGCTGCCTTGATTTCATGATGCGAAACGCCATCAAAGCCCGGGCGCTTGCCATCCTGGTGACGCTGGGCTGGATCCTGACCGCCTGTACAACCACCGCCGCGCCCACCGCGGCGGTTGCTCCATCCGCAACACCTGCAACCACCCCGGCTGCCACCAGCACAATCACGCCATCCCCCAGCCCCACACCCCTGCCCGGATTGTGGATTTCACCCGACCTGCCTGCCGGGTTTGTACTCGATGTGAATCCACCTGCCGGTTTACAGGTGGTTGGACAAAAGGAAGAGGCTGCTTTCCTGCTGATGATTTCACCAGACCGCCCGGTCAGCCAGTGGATTTATGCCCTGGCAGCCCCCTTCCCTACCATTGCTGACGACATCACAGGCAGTGACCTGGTGATGCTGTGGGGACTGGAGGAACCAATAGACACCCTGCCATACATCACCCGCCTGCTGGTGGATGAAAACACCCGGGCAGTCTTCACCGCCCTGTGGGGTGAACCCGGCGCAATGGTTCAGACCCTGCCCGGTGAAGAACTGCTGAACACAGCCTGGGAGGAAAAAACCGCCTGGGCAATCCTGCCATTCCAGGAAATCCAGCCGGAATGGAAGGTGATCCGGGTGGATGGCATCTCCCCACTGCACAAGGACTTTTCACCGGAAGGCTATGCCCTGACCGTTCCCGTCTCACTGCTTGGCAGCCAGGGGGAGACGGAAAGTCAATCCATCGGTGCGGTGGACTGGCTGCCTGCCACCAACCGGGATCAGAACAAGCTGACCACCGTGATGCTCACAGGCGTCACCGCACTGGTGCGCGCCACGGCTGCCTACATGGAAATTTACGGCTACACCTACCCGGCAGAGATCATTGCTCCCATTCTGCAGGATGGGGATATTTTACACGTCAGCAACGAAATCCCATTTGCCGAAAAATGCCCGCGTCCCGGACTGGGGGAGCAGAACGGGCTGGTGTTCTGTTCACGGGATGTGTATATTGAACTGCTGGAATTCATCGGTACGGATGTGGTTGAATTAACAGGCGACCACTTCCAGGATTGGGGAGCCGAAGCCATGCTGCACACGCTGGATCTCTATGACCAGCGCGGCTGGCAGACCTATGGCGGCGGAGCCAACCTGGAGGATGCCCGCCAGCCTGTCCTGGTGGAACAAAACGGCAACAAGATCGCTTTCCTGGGCTGCAACGGCAAACAGCCAGGCTATGCGCAAGCCAGCCCCACACAGCCAGGAGCCTATCACTGCGACCTGGACTGGATGGCATCCGAGGTGCAGAAGCTGGTTTCGGATGGCTACCTGCCCATCGTGACCTTCCAGCACGAGGAATATTACGAAACCATCGCCCGCCCGGCATTGCAGACGGATTTTCGCCGGATGGCGGAAGCCGGTGCCGTGGTTGTTAGCGGAAGCCAGGCGCATCAGCCGCACATTTTCGAGTTTGACAACGGTGCGTTGATCCATTATGGATTGGGCAACCTGTTTTTTGACCAGGTTAACTGGTGCGAAGCCTGCTCCAGCGCTTTTCTGGACCGGCATGTATTTTACGATGGACAGTACCTGGGTGTGGAATTGATCACCATCCGGTTCGAGGATTATGCCCGCTCCCGCCTGACCACCCCCGAAGAACGCCAGGCTCTGCTGGAAAGCGTATTTGCAGCAGGCGGATGGTAAAATCAACCATACTTATACACCAAAGGGAGAGTTCAAATATGGGTCTCAAGCCTGATCATTGGATTCGCAGGATGGCGCTGGAACACGGGATGATTGAACCCTTCGTGGAATCACAGGTGCGCGAAGGGGTCATTTCCTACGGATTATCGTCCTATGGCTACGATATCCGCGTGGCGGATGAGTTCAAGATTTTCACCAACGTCTATTCCGCAGTGGTGGACCCCAAGCACTTTGACCCCCGCTCGATGATCGATTACAAGGGGGATATCTGTGTTATCCCGCCCAATTCCTTTGCCCTGGCAAGAACCGTGGAATATTTCCGCATCCCGCGCTCCGTGCTCACCCTTTGCGTGGGGAAAAGCACCTATGCCCGCTGCGGCATTATTGTCAATGTAACCCCCTTTGAACCGGAATGGGAGGGGTATGTAACGCTGGAAATCTCCAATACCACCCCGCTGCCAGCCCGCATCTACGCCAATGAAGGGATTGCGCAGGTGATTTTCTTCGAGGGTGATGAGGTTTGCAAGGTTTCCTACGCCGATAAAAAAGGGAAATATCAGAAGCAGGGTGACATCGTCCTGCCGAAGATTTAGGCTCTGACCCGGCAGCCCAGCCCGGCAGCTGCTCCGCTGGAAAAAGCAAACTGAAGGTTAAACCCGCCGCAGGGTCCAATTACATCCAGGGTTTCCCCCGCCAGGTACAATCCGGGAACCATGTTCGATTCCATTGTCTCCGGGTTCACCTCCGCCAACGGATTGGCAGCTGCCAGGACCCAGGCAGGCACCTTGGGAGGCAGCACCGCCCCCAGCAGCACCCGCAGCGGAATGGGTTCCCTGCGCTTTTGGGCAAGCAATTGCCGCAGGCGCAGTTCCATCTCACCGGGCAGCAGATTCAGCACCAGGGTGAGGTTCTTCCCCGCCCGGGTGCTGACAAGATGGCTTAAATCCATAACCGCCGGACCGTTGAAACCCCATTGGGTGAAAATCAGGTTGCCGGTGGTTTGCCCCAGCAGGGTTTTCGCCTGCCAGATTTGCGCAACCGCATCCAGCCGGACGCCCTGGAGTTTATGGAAGGATCGCACATCCGCCACCACGGGCGCAAGTGCTGGATGCGCCGGGCGAAGGGTATGCCCCAGCCTTTCCAACTGCGGGTACAGGTCGCCGCGGGAGCCCAACGTGGGGTATGCCTGTCCTCCGGCAGCAACCACAAGGGAATTACAGATCCACTCCGCCTCCCCCACCTGGAGTATGAATCCAGCCCGGCTGTGCTGCAAGCCAGTGACACGGCTTTCCATGCGCAATTCCACGCCTGCCTGCACCAACGCAGCAGCAAATGCATCCACAACCGTGGCAGCCGATTCGGAGCAGGGATAATACCAGCCATCCGGCGTGGGATGTACCAGTATGCCAATTTTCTCCAGGGTATGGATCAAATCCTCCCTGCCGAAACGGGCAAACAACCGGGCAAGCAGCTCCGGCTGATCGCATACGTAGCGGTCCGGGGCAATTCCCTGGTTGGTCAGGTTGCAGCGCCCGCTGCCCGTAACCAGCAGCTTGCGCCCAAGACCCGGATTGGCATCAAACAAGGTCACCGGGACGCCCCGCCAGGCAGCCTGGAGGGCTGCCATCATGCCTGCCGGTCCGGCGCCGATGATTCCGATCCTTATTGGTTTTGACATATCCCTATTATACGCACCGGATCGTTGCAGCGGGGGAATTGCACAGCATGGGTGTGGAATTTACTACCAGAGGTGACACCTGACCCGGAAAAACCGTGCCATCCGGCAGAAATGGGTCCGTTGGGAATATGATACAATAGCTTGAAATTGTATTCATTACAAGGAGCTATTATGACTCCGATTCTCCAGTTAACCAACATCACAAAACGTTTCCCTGGCGTGCTGGCAAATGATCACATCAACCTTGAACTGAATCAGGGTGAAATCCTGGCACTGCTGGGGGAAAATGGGGCGGGCAAAACCACCCTGATGAACATCCTTTACGGGCTGTACCAACCGGATGAAGGGGAAATCCTGGTACGGGGCGAGAAAATCACCGTTCACTCCCCCACCGATGCCATCAACGCGGGGATTGGCATGGTTCACCAGCATTTCATGCTCATCCCCGTCTTCACGGTGACTGAGAACGTGATGCTGGGACAGGAGGAAGCCAACAAGCTGGGCTTTCTCAATCGTCCCAAGGCTGCCGCCCGCATCCGGGAGGTATCGGAGCAATACGGGCTGGAAGTGGACCCGGACGCTTATGTCAAGGACCTGCCGGTTGGCGTTCAACAACGCGTGGAAATCATCAAGCTGTTGTACCGCAATGCAGAAATTCTGATCTTTGATGAACCCACCGCAGTGCTGACGCCCCAGGAAGCGGATGATTTGTTCAAGATCATGCGTTCGCTGGCAGAACAAGGCAAATCCATCATTTTCATCACCCACAAGCTGCGCGAGGTGCTGGATGTGGCGGACCGGATCATGGTCATCCGCCGCGGCGCCGTGGTTGGGCAAACCCTGCCATCGGAGGCTGACAAGAACACACTGGCAGCCATGATGGTGGGACGCGCGGTGCAGCTGGAAGTGGAAAAGAAGCCCGCCCAGCCCAGCGAGATGGTCCTGGAAGTGAAAAACCTGGTGGTTGCTGATGACACCCAGCAGGTGATGGTGGATGATATCAGCTTTGAGGTGCGCGCCGGGGAAATTATGGGAATTGCCGGTGTGCAGGGAAATGGACAAACCGAGCTGGTGGCTGCCGTCACCGGGTTGCGGCGTCCAACCAGCGGCTCCATCAAGCTGCTTGGCAAGGA
>JAGVUS010000198.1 GCA_019136175.1 Chloroflexota bacterium
GGAAGCCATGGCTGCGAGCTTCCACAGTAACCCCGGGATTGAAGTCGTTTGGCAGAATTGCTGAAGAAAGCCCGTCAGGGCAAGTAGAACAGCACGGGTAAGCCCGTTACAGCGGACCCTGGATGATGGTCCGGGATGAGTGCGCCGGATGGCGAATCCGGCGAAAAGAGGTGGTACCGCGAAGCCCCTTCGTCCTCTTATGGATGAAGGGCTTTTTATTTCTGGCACAGGCGTGTTTGATGACCATAATCATTGGAGGTTTCGATGACGGAATTACCGAAAGCATACGATTTCAAGGCTGCCGAGGAGCGCATTTACCGCTGGTGGGAAGAGCGGGGATATTTTGCCCCGTTCAACGACCCCCGCAAGCCCGGTTTTGACCCCGGCAAAGAGCCGTTTGTCATTTCCATTCCACCTGCCAACGTAACCGGCGAACTGCACCTGGGGCATGCCCTGTTTGTCTCCATGGAAGACCTGATGATCCGCTATTACCGCATGAAAGGCTATTCCGCCATGTGGCTGCCGGGCACCGACCATGCCGGGATTGCCACCCAGCTCCAGGTGGAAAAAGCGCTTGCCAGGGAAGGCACCAGCCGGGCTGCCCTGGGACGGGAAGCCTTCGTCCAGCGGGTATGGGAGTGGAAACACAAGTACGGCAGCATCATCACCTCGCAAATCCGCCGCCTGGGTGCCTCGTGCGACTGGCAGCGGGAGCGCTTCACCCTCGACGAGGGACTCAGCCGGGCAGTGCGGGAAGCCTTTGTGCGCCTCTACGAAAAGGGACTCATCTACCGCGGCAGGCGGATGGTCAACTGGTCGCCGGGACTGGGAACCGCTGTCTCGGACCTGGAGGTGGAATATTCCTCCGAGCCGGGTTACCTGTACTACTTCAAGTACGTGTTGGCGGATGACCCCGCGGAGTACATCCCGGTTGCCACCACCCGCCCGGAGACCATCCTGGGTGATACCGCTGTGGCAGTCCACCCGGAGGATGACCGCTACCGAAAATATGTGGGGCGCAAGGTGCTGGTGCCCATCCTCAACCGCGAAGTGCCCGTCATTGCTGATGAATACGTGGACCGCGAATTTGGCACGGGCGCCCTCAAAATCACCCCCGCTCATGACCCCAATGACTACCTCATCGGGCAGCGTTTCAACCTGCCGATGATTAACATCCTCACGCCCCAGGCGAAGATCAACGAGAACGGCGGACCCTACGCCGGGCAGGACCGGTTTGAATGCCGCAAAAAGCTCTGGGCGGATATGCACGCTGCCGGGTTGGTCATCAAGGAGGAGCCTTACCAGCTCAACGTACCCCGCTCCCAGCGTGGCGGTGAAATTGTGGAGCCGATGGTCTCCACCCAGTGGTTTATTTCCATCAAGCCCCTGGCAGAGGCGGCACTGGAAGCCGTGCGCGATGGACGCATCCGGATTGTGCCCGAACGCTTCACCAAGGTCTATTACAACTGGCTGGAAAACATTGAAGACTGGTGCATCAGCCGCCAGCTCTGGTGGGGGCACCGCATCCCTGTGTGGTACTGCGAGGACTGCGGCAGGGAGACCGTCAGCCGGATCGACCCTGCCGTTTGCGCCCACTGCGGCAGCGCAGCCATCCGCCAGGACGAGGACGTACTGGATACCTGGTTCTCCTCCGGCTTGTGGCCCTTCTCCACTCTGGGCTGGCCCGATGAAACCCCCGATTACAAGTATTTCTTCCCCACCTCCATCATGGAGACCGGCTACGACATCCTCTTTTTCTGGGTGGCGCGCATGATCATGTTCAGCCTGGAATTTACCGGCAAAGTGCCCTTCCACACGGTGTACCTGCACGGCATCATTCGGGATGAACACGGGCAGAAGATGAGCAAGACCAAGGACAATTCCATTGACCCGCTGGGCGTGATGGACGAACTGGGCACTGATGCCCTGCGCTTCACCCTGCTGGTGGGGTCCACCCCCGGCAACGACACCAACCTGAGCATCCGGAAAGTGGAAGCCAACCGTAATTTTGCCAACAAGATCTGGAATGCCGGGCGCTTTGTGATTGGCGCACTCAACCAGGCACCGGAAGAGCCGACCGGTGATCCGGACTGGACCCTGGCGGATTCGTGGATCTGGGCGCGGCTGCAGGCGCTGGTGCGGGATGTGGACCGGCTTTTCTCCACCTACCAGTACGGGGAAGCCGGGCGGCAGATTTACGAGTTCTTCTGGAGTGAATTTGCCGACTGGTACCTGGAAATTGCCAAGCTCCAGCTTGCGGAAGGCGGCAACCGGGCGTACCATACCGCCCATACCCTGGCGCGCATCCTGGATACCTCCCTGCGGCTGCTGCATCCCTTCACCCCCTATGTCACTGAGGAGCTGTGGGGGCATCTCAAACGCGCCTGCCAGGAAAAGCCCGGCGGCTACTCCCCGGCGGGCGGCTGGGAGGAGGCGTTGATCATTGCCCGCTACCCCGAACCCCGCCCGGAGGAAGGCTGGGAGCAGGACAGGGGGGCGGACTTCCAACTGGTGCAGGAGACCATCCGCGCCATCCGCAATGCCCGCATGGAAAAGAAAGTCACACCCGGGCTGCGCATCCCCGCCACCATTGCCGCGGGTGCCCGCCTGCCGGTCTTCCAGTTGCAAAAGCAGGTGCTGGCTGCCCTGGCATACCTCGACCCCGAACAATTGCTGCTGGCGGACAGCCTGGCGGAAAAACCGCAGGGTCAGCTGGCATTGGTGATTGGCGGCGTGGAAGTCTTTTTGCCCCTGGCGGACCTGGTGGACATGGACGCCGAGCGTGAACGGCTGCAGAAGGAACTGGCGGAGGTGGAGAGCCAGATCACCCGGCTGGAGGAGCTGCTTGCCTCCCCGTTTGCAGAACGGGCGCCCGCCGCCGTGGTTGACAAGGAACGTCAGAAGCTGGCGGTGTATCATGAAACGGCTGCCCGGCTGCGCGAGCAGCTTGCCGCCCTGTAATCAACCTGCCTGCCGGGCTGTTCAGTCATAAGCAATGAACAGCCCGGCAGGTTTCTGTTGAGTTTCACCGGGTTTCCCCCCTATCCAAAAGGATGAATTCCAGTATAATAATAAGTACAAGGATCCACAGATAGCGGTTCCTGACCAAATTCCCAATTCTTTCAATTCATTGAGGAGGCACGAATGGCCTATTTTCGCCAGTTTTACAGCATGGATGAGTGGCGAACCCTTCAATTTGCTCCATTGTGGGTTTTCACCGCCATCTCCGCGGCAAACAAGAAAGTGAGCAAAAAGGAAATCACCGCCCTCGCCAAGGAAATTTCCGAAGCGCATCTCTACAAGGAACCGCTGGTCCAGGAAGTGCTGGGGTCTGTGGGCAGCGATTTTGAAAGTGTATTCCGCGAGTACCAGGCAGACAGCCGCGATGTGATGCGCGGCTTGAGCGATGTTGCCGACCTGCTGGAGTCCAAGGCGGAAGCCGAGCAAGCCAAGAACTTCAAGATGGCAATGCTCCTGATGGGGCGCAATATTGCCGAAGCTTCCGGCGGCGGCTTCCTGGGGATGGGCAAAAAGATGGGCGACAACGAAAAGGCAGCCCTGGTGCTGGTGGCGTCTGCGCTACGCGCCGTCTGATTTTTCTGACAATCCGAGGGGGGCTGTTACGCGCTGTGCATCTACCGTGTCTTCATGGCGGATGCGCAGCGCGGTTGTTTGGCGCTGCCACCCGGGGCTGGTAAAATCAGGGATGGAATAGCCACGATTTAAAAATCAAAAGGAGCAAAACGCATGCTGAAGGTTGGATACATTGGTCTGGGTCTGATGGGCAAATCGATTGCCCGCAACATCCTCAAAGCC
>JAGVUS010000167.1 GCA_019136175.1 Chloroflexota bacterium
GGCGCAACTGAATTTGTGATGGTGTATGCCTATCGGATCATCTACTCGGTGCAAAACTATGGCAGAGCGACGGCATTTGCTGTGATGATCTTTATTATGTTATTCCTGGCAACGTTATGGTCTCTGCGGGTAACCAAGCTGACGAAAGGAGCAAACGCATGAATCGCAAACCGAGAACTGGTGTACGAATTCTTCAATATGCGATCTTGATTCTCTTTACAATTTTTGCGTTTTATCCTGTCTGGTTTGCCATCCTGGCTTCCGGTCGACTGGGAGACCGCCTCTATACTTTAAATTTGCTGGGAATGTTCATCCCGACGGAATGGACTTTTGAGAATTACAGGGTGATGTTATTTGAGAGACCATTCTTAACCTGGTTCAAGAACAGCCTGCTTGTGGCATCTGCTGCTACTGTATTTTCTCTGATCGTTGCCACTTCTGCGGCATTTGCACTTTCGCGCTTTCGTTTCCGCGGTCGTGAGACATTCCTGGTTTTGCTATTGGCGCTGTCCACTTTTCCGGGTATCTTATCCCTGGTTGCCATTGCCCAATTGCTTACGGCAATTGGACTTTACGGAAAACACGTGGGCTTGGTGCTCGCTTACACGACCGGTTCGCTGGTATTTTGTACCTGGAACCTGAAAGGGTATTTTGACACCATCCCAATTGACCTTGAAGAAGCAGCCATGCTGGATGGCTGCGGACCAGTGGAGGCATTCACTCTGATTGCCTTGCCCCTCGCTCGACCAGCGCTTGCTGTGACGGCGATCCTGGCATTTATGGGTTCCTGGGGTGATTTTATCTTTGCCTCCGTCCTGGTCCCCGCACCAGACAGGTTAAAACTGGCGGTACCAGCGCTATATTCCCTGGCAAACAGCATCAGCGTTCCATGGGGATACTTTGCCGCTGGTGCTGTATTTGTCATCATCCCGACCCTGCTGGTTTATCTTGCACTGCAACGATACTTTGAATCCGGATTGACACTTGGCGGTGTTAAGGGATAATGAACGATTTTATATTCGGCACACTCGCCACTCAGAAATTACGGCGTTCAAGAGTTGAGGGGCAGCGATCCGATGTAACACATTTACACAACCGCCACCCTCGAGATCCACAACCTGGTGAAGCGGTGCACATTCAAGTTAGCTCAGGCCCGGCACAACCAGGTAGCCGGGCTTGGGTCTATTGGACCGTGGATCGAACTGATCCCTCCGGATTGCAAGGAAAGCCGGAGAATGGATTTTGTGTTGAGTTGGAGCCAGTGGACCCGATATGGGATACTGTTCTATGGGGATACATCCAGCTTTTTTCTGGATTCATCCCCGGTCAGCCTGCCGGTACGTTGGTCAGGTACAGGACAAGCAGCTGGTCTCCTACGGAAGGGGAAAAATTCTCCGACCAGGGCGCGTATGAAGCATATTATGTGGATGTGGATCCCATTCCAGAATGGGCGAAGTCAGCGGTAATTTACCAGGTTTTTCCTGATCGGTTTTTCCCAGGAACGCGTAAAGAGTGGTTAAAACCCGATACACCGTCTGGTTTCTATGGGGGCACCCTCAGGGGAATTACTGAAAAAATGGATTACATTGCCGGAATGGGCTTTAACACCATCTGGTTGAATCCAATATTTCCCAGCCCATCCCATCATGGGTATGATGCCACTGATCTGTTTTCCATTGCTCCGCGACTGGGCACATTGCAGGATTTTCAGGAGTTGGTTAAAGAATCTCATCGCCAGGGAATTCGGCTGATTCTGGACTTTGTGCCGAATCATTGGTCATCATTGCATCCAACATTTCAGGATGCAATCCGCAACCCAGCCAGCAAATACCGGGATTGGTACCTGTTTCGCAATTATCCCGATGAGTATGAGACTTTTTTTGGGGTGAAGGATTTACCCCAGCTTAATCTCCGGAATCCAGAAACCAGACAACATATTTGTGATGCAGCCGGATATTGGTTGGATCTTGGCGTGGATGGATTTCGGTTGGATTATGCGATCGGTCCATCCCATGATTTTTGGGCGGAATTTCGAAGAGAGACCAGGAAGGTTAATCCAGACTGTTGGACATTCGGTGAAGTTGTTGATCCGCCGGATGTACAGGTCTCTTTTGAAGGGTTGCTTGATGGCTGCCTGGACTTTATGCTCCTGGAGGGCATCCGACAAACATTTGCCTTTGGCAGATGGGATGGAGTTCGTTTTTCGAGCTTTTTACAAAGGCATCAACAATTTTTCCCTCAACAATTTTCCCGTCCATCCTTCCTGGATAACCATGACATGAACCGCTATCTTTGGGCGTGCGGGGGAGATGAGAGGAGATTGAAGCTGGCAGCTTTATGCCAGTTTACACTGCAGGGTCCGCCCGTTGTGTATTATGGAACAGAGGTTGGACTTTCCCAGCTGAGAGATGTGAGACAGGGAAATCTTGGATTACCGGAGGAATCCAGGCTGCCAATGATTTGGCAATTGCAAAATCAGGGATTGAAGGCATATTATCAAAGCCTGATCTCATTTCGCAAGACACATTCTGAGATAATTGATGGGGATTTTGTGGCGGTTCATGCAGATAAATCCTCGATTATCTATAAGCGGACTTTGGGCAATCAATACTCAATGGTTTTGATGAATTTATCTGCTCGATCCACCGATATCCCCATCTCTTTATCACCTCTTCAGGTTGCGTTGGTAACTGATCCGACATGCAGTATCCATCAGGAAAACAACGGCTTAAAAGTCCATCTCCCGGCACTGTCTGGAATGGTTCTGGAGAGCATTCATTAAGCGAGCTTACAGGAGATATTCTCATGGTTCGATCTGTATTTCTTCGTATGATGCTTGTAGTTGTCTTAATTTGCATGAGCGTCCTTTCGGCGTGTACCACAAAGCCCGCTCCTGTAGAGCCAACCTCAAATCGAGAAACCCCGGATACCTGGTGGAATCAGAGTGTGTTTTACCAGATCTTTGTGCGAAGCTTTTATGACAGTAATGGAGATGGGGTGGGTGATTTTCAGGGGATTATCCAGAAACTTGATTATTTGAATGATGGTGATCCATCCACAACGAGTGATTTGGGAATCCAGGGAATTTGGCTTTTACCCATCCATCCATCCCCTTCCTATCACGGGTACGATGTGACAGATTATTATGCAGTGAATCCTGCGTATGGAACAATGGATGATTTTAAACAATTATTGGATGAAGCACACAAGCGGGGAATCAGGATCATCATGGACTTGGTTATCAACCATACGTCAGAGGATCATCCATGGTTTCAACAGGCATTAGATTCCAAATCTCCTTATCGTGATTGGTATATCTGGTCAAAAGAGAAGCCACAATATTTGGGACCCTGGAGCCAGGTCGTGTGGCATATGTCTCCAACCGGTGGTTACTACTACGGCGTTTTTTGGTCCGGGATGCCCGATTTAAATTACCAGAATCCCAAAGTTGGCGAAGAGATGGAAAAAATTGCCGGGTTTTGGTTGAAGGATGTTGGTGTGGACGGATTCAGGGTGGATGGAGCCCGTCACTTGATTGAGGATGGTGAAATTCAAGCAAATTCGGATGCCACGCATGCATGGTTCAAAGATTTTTACCAGTACGTAAAGGGGATCAATCCCGATGCCATGATTATTGGTGAGGTATGGGATAGTGTTTTTGCCGCGGTCAAGTATGTAAAGGAAGATGAATTTGACCTGGTGTTTGATTTTGAAACTGCTTCTGCCATCCTAAAGGGAGTTGGTTCTGGTGAAGCCAGGAAGATTACGGATGCGATTAATTTCAATTACGGAACTTATCCATTGGGCAGAAC
>JAGVUS010000123.1 GCA_019136175.1 Chloroflexota bacterium
CGATGGAGTGCATGGCATGAAAATATTGACTGACAATGGGAACTTTTCTACTTTGCAGATGACCAATCATATGCCATTCCAGGTTAAACAAGGTCGACAAATCTGGAATTTTTCTAAGCGTTTCATCCGGATAATTTTCTCCAAATTTTCGGATTCCAACCTGATAGGCCATTTGAATCACTTCCGATGGCTGCCCCTTGCTAACCACAATGATTTCCACGGGGTGCGGGTAATGGGCTTGACTTTGGGCGATTGCCACCCGATCCAGTACCCTTTGATAATTTTCTTGAATGGATTCTGGGGTCAGATTCATTTCTATTGCTCCAGGGCAAAAATAGCACCAAATCTGCCGGTTTTTCCTTTTTCAGCGCGGTGAGAATACCAGTGATCTGTATTACAAGCCGTACATATTCCTGCCACCTCGATATGATGTACGCCTATTTCTTCCAACAAATAGTAATTCGTGCTCCAGAGATCAAAAGTAATACTTTGATTAAGGGGTTGGAAAAAATTGAGCCAATCCCTTCCGAATGCAGCTTTTGCCTGGTCAATCACATCGTTCCCCACAAAATAGTGATCGGGACCTATGGATGGTCCAATTCCCGCAAGAAGATTTCCCGGTATTGTTCCATAATCCGACATCATGGCAGTGATCGTATGTTGTACTACCTTTCTAATTGTCCCCTGCCAGCCTGCGTGCACAATTCCTATGGCGTTGTTTTGGGGATCATACAAAAAAATGGGCACACAATCCGCGAATCGCATCAGCAATGTCAGATATGGATTGTTTGTGATCATTGCATCGCCTGGAATATGAGGATTGCCATTTCTGGGCTGTGTGGCACGGATTACTTCTATACCATGCACCTGCCAGACATCATAAAGCGTATTTACATTTCTCTGGATTGATTCAAAAATGCGTCTTCGGTTCTCTATAACATTTTCCCTGGAATCGCCAACGGTACCGCCCAAATTCAACGATGCCCACGGCGCAGGACTGACTCCACCATTTCTTGTGAATATCCCATGAAGAATTGGTGCATCCCGAAACGACTCAAATTCGTATCGGAGGATTCCGTTTGATTTTATGTATGTCATGACGCTTGTCCACCCTCACCAGCCGCCTGTTGTGATCTGGCGTTTTTCCAAACAAGGGCGCGCCTTGTTTCCATCATTGTCTCTTCAATAACTGGAAAAAGGTACCATCCGGTTGTGATCCCAAACAAAAAACCGGTCAATGTTCGTAAAAAAGGCGTGCTTTCCCGATATGGGAGATTAATCGGGATCCAGGTTAGAAAACCTGGCAATTGTGAAACGCCATCAATCGCGATTGGTAAAATCCCGATCAGTATCCATACCTTCCAGGATAAGGGAGGAATCCTTCGTCCGGTTGCAACAAAAATAAGTCCAAAAAGTAAAAGACTGCCGTACATTGCTATGTCGCGCTCGCACAATGCAACTTTATAACCTGTTTGCGCATTCCCAATAAATTCCCTTGCCTGGAGAACGAATAAATTGAGATCAGTTGCCGGATCACTTCTTGCTCCCCGAATACCCATGATCTCTTCATAAGTCATATATTCATCCAAATGAGCAAGCTCGCTTGGATATGCTGCCTGTTCGCCAAACAAAAACCAGGAACGGAAAGCCGTCTGGTGACACATCACACTATACATTTTGTAAATTAAATTCGCCCCCCATTCCTTCCCGTTTTTCATAAGAACAGGGGCAAGAAAGGGCAATCCAACATAAACTGCCAGTAAACCAATGATTATCCACATATAATTCCGAGTCAGCCAGTTGGTGAACCTATCACCAGAGTTGTAGGTTTCTCCCCGCTTTTTCCGACGGCGATATCCTTCATCACCCAATGTTTGCAGATGCATATCCCGATCCCTTGCTGAAGAAATCATCACCCATAATTCTTGTTTTGTAAAGGTCCCCTTCAACTGGTATGGACCAGCGCGAACCACAGGTGCAATATCCCTGTAGGTATTTTCCAGGACAGCCTCTTTCGTGATATCCATCATCACAAGATCAAATGGGATTTGCTCCCTGATCTCCAGCAAATCTTTCCTGATGATTTCTGCTTCAGACTGATTCTTAAAATATAGGGTAACCGTGATCATATTTTGATTATAGGGGGATATCAATAATTGGAGCAAATTGGGATAATAATTGGAATATTCCTAAAACAAGCATAAATCCAATAACAATCAAAAGGATTCCCATCGCAACTTCTATAGTATGCGTCAGCTTCTGATATCTCTTCAGCAATTGTGAAACCCAGCCCACCCCGAATGCCGCAGCTAAAAAAGGAATCGCCAGACCAGCCGAATAAGCAATCAACAGCAAGGCGCCTTTTCCCAGGTTTGCCGAGTTCATCGCCAGCATCAAGATTCCCCCAAGAATTGGTCCAGTACAGGGAGACCAACCCGCCGAGAATAAAATACCCATAATAAATGATGAGAACAATCCTCGCTGTTGATCCTGTCGATTTTGTGGTCGCAAATCATATTCAAGAAAGGGCAGGCGCAGAATGCCCGTCATGTGCAATCCAAAGAAAATGACGAGTAAACCACCAATCTTTGCCAACCATGGTCGAATTTCAAGCAGCAAGGATCCAATTGCTGACGCTGTTAATCCCATTAATACAAAGACTAAACTAAACCCAAGAACAAATGCCAGTCCATGAAAAAAAGTCTCAAGACGTAATCTTCCCTGACTTTTCTCTATAGTACCAAGGGAACGCCCACTCAAGTAGCCAATATAAGCAGGAACCAACGCAAGAACGCACGGAGAGAGAAAGGACGCCAATCCGGTAATAAACGCCAGACCGATTGTCAGGTTATCATTCATGGATTGATTCCCTGCCTTAGATCATCTCACGTACACTGACCTGGGTGACATTATCATAACCGAGCACCTCTTTTTTTCCAAGACCATATGGCACATTTGGTAATGACCACCGGTAAATAAATTTCGCATCGTCTGGACGAACATTCACACATCCGTGAGACATGGGCTCTCCATAATTATTGTGCCAGTAGGTGGAATGGATTGCAACTCCCCCGGTGGCAAAAATTGAAACCCAGGAAACAGCAAACAATTCATAACCAGATGCAGCACTTCCGCCCGCCATGTGAAGGGAGTGAAATTTTCGATTGATTACATGATAATCACCAACCGGAGTTGCCCATTTATCGACAACGTTCCCTTCGGCATCAAATTTCGCCCCTGAGGAAATCCGACAAAAATGAACCTCCTGCTGTCCTTCAAAACAGGAAAGCGTCTGTTTTGTCAGGTTAATCTCAATCCGTTTATCTGTTACATCGGGGCGAATGGGTGCGATATCATTCTCCAATATGGGGCGAAAAGCTTCCGCATCCGCCCAGAAAACATCCCCATAACTCCCGTGTTTCTCCCGCACCCTGTACAAGGTCATTCCAGCAGAATTTTCCTGGACATCATCAATCCAGTACACCTGGCTGTAATAAAGTCGATAACGGTCCGGGGGGAGCTCTTTTAAAAGCGGCGAAGAGGGTGCCTGCGCGGCAAGATATCCAATCGTATAGGGCACGGTGACTTCAGCCCACATACCCGTTCCATCATCAGTCTCAGGGAGTGATTGCAGAGGAATATTGCGGATATTTTCAACAGGTTGGACAAGTGGAGCTGGCAGGTATCCCTCAGGAGTTTGTATCCATCTCCGGTTGGTCGGGTACATGGGAAATGGCTCACCCATCACCTCGCGTTCCCATACAACGATTCCATCATCAAATAATGTGCCAGTCGA
>JAGVUS010000309.1 GCA_019136175.1 Chloroflexota bacterium
TGGCACGCGCCACGGGCATCCACCTGATCATCGCCACCCAGCGCCCCTCGGTGGACGTGGTGACTGGCTTGATTAAAGCCAACTTCCCGGCACGGATTGCCTTTGCCGTCGCTTCCATGGTGGACAGCCGCGTCATCCTGGATGCCCCGGGTGCCGAGCGCCTGCTGGGGCGCGGCGACATGCTCTTCCAGTCCCCCGATGCGCCCGCCCCGGTGCGCCTGCAGGGGGTGTACGTCTCCGACTCCGAAATCCAGCGGCTGGTGGATACCTGGCGGGTGATTGCCTCGCAGGCTGTCCGGTCCGCCGAGGTTCCCGCTGGCGGTCCGGTGGACAGCCTGCCCGCCGGGGTGCCGCTCCACCAGACCCCGCTGTGGGATGACATCAACAACGGCTCCAGCCAGCCGGAAGACCGCCTGCTGAACGAGGCGATTGACCTGGTGCGGCGGGAAGGGCGGGCTTCCATCACCATGCTGCAGCGGCGGCTGGGGGTGGGCTACAGCCGCGCCGCCCGCCTGATTGATGCCCTGGAGGAGCGCAGGATTGTCAGCCCGCCGCAGGGCAACACCAACGTGCGGGAGGTGCTGGATTACGGTCCCACCGCACCGCCGGAGGACGACGGCTATTAAATAGCAGGGGCAGCGCACCGCGCGGTAGGGGATTGGGTCGGCGCGTAGGGGCAGGTCTGTGCATGGGTTGACCTTGCCCTCTCCGCGCGTAGACCTGCCCCTACAAAAACAGGGGATTACTTTGGCACAGAACGCCGCGATCTGCGCGTAGGGGCAGGTCTGTGTATGGGTTGACCCTGCCCTCTCCGCGCGTAGACCTGCCCCTACAAAAACGGGGATTGGGTCGGCACAGAACGCCGCGGTCGGCGCGTAGGGGCAGGTCTGTGCATGGGTTGACGTTGCTCTCTCCGCGCGTAGACCTGCCCCTACAAAAACAGGGGATTGCTTTGGCACAGAACGCCGCGGTCGGCGCGTAGGGGCAGGTCTGTGCATGGATTGACCTTGCCCTCTCCGCGCGTAGACCTGCCCCTACAAAACACAGGGGATTGCTTTGGCACAGAACGCCGCTGTCGGCGCGTAGGGGCGAAGCATCCGGAAACGGCGTAACCGGTGAACCAAGACATATCATGCCGGATGCTTCGCCCCCACAAAAACAGGGGATTGCCACGCTTGCAATGACGGATGGGTGGGGACAAGCCCCACCCCTACAAAAACAGGGGATTGGGTCGGCGGTGGGGGCTGCTTCCGACCCATACGTACTACTATGCCACAGTCATACCCCCATCGTCAAACTAAAACTTGCTTACGGCGTAATTTCACGGATATAAACGCTGTAAACCGGCACTGGCGCTCCTTGCTGGTTAAAAAGATCAAACGTCTCTTCACTCCCCAATTCTAACTCCTCAATTTCATCCACCCGCATACCCCAGCCCCATCCCCAGGTTCGCAATTCTGCCAACGCCTCCGGGTTACCGATAGCATAATCAAAGTCTGGATTTTCTGCTTCCGAAGCCATCAATGTCCTCACGATAATATATAGCTTATCAGTATTTGCCCCAATTTGATCTATCCCTTGGGCGGCACACATGGTTATTCCTTGATCAAAAATATTTGACAAACCAATACCCTCACCAGCCATATACACAATGGTCAATGGCCCAGCGGCTGTAGCCAGGGTTGCAATCTGCGCCTCCCCCGCCCGGGCTGACCCAATCACTCTCAGCGGTGGCGCTTGAACATTATTTGCAGCCTCATTAAATATAATATTGACTTCCACCTCACCCGTTAGACTATCGGGACGCCCACGAGGCCTAAAGCCAGGATATCCTTGCGCCAACTCTTCCGGTTTCATGCCGGCATAAATCTCCGCCATCATCGCTTGATAAGCCTCATAATCCACCGGGTTAATTTCCATCACTTGTCGACCTTCCTCATCCACACTTTCCACCGTTCTAAACGTAAACACTTGGGCTGCTGGTTCCACATCAAACGTTCCGTCTTCATGCCGAAACTCTGTCATCTGGTCATATACTCCAGCCCACCCCCCATCTTTTTCTACCATCACTCTATATTGCTTACCCTCATAAATCACCGTAATCGCTAAAATCCCATCCACCTCCACCACTTGATAAGCCTCAAAGCTGTCGAGATAAGCCTGCATCTCACTATCAATCTCCGGGCCCGCCTGGGTTGGGGATGGCGTCACGGTTGGCGTGAGTGTCATGGTAGGTGCCGGGGTGGCGCTTGCCGTGGGTGTGGGGAGGGCGGTCGGCGCAGGGGTGCAGGCTGCCAACAGTGCCAAAGTGATGATGATTGAAAGGATGCGGATGGTGGTTTTCATGGTTGGTTTTCCTCGTCGAATTCCCATTTTAATGGATTGTCATGGATGTACTGGCGGATTATCTGCAGGTCGGTTTCATTGCGGATGACATGCTCATAGTAATTGCGCTGCCAGAAGGGTTGACCGGGGGTGTTTTGCATTGCGTTGATCCGGCGGGCGGATATGGATTTGAAATTCTGCAGGATGGCGCCAAACGACCCGCGTTGCGTACCGTGTGGTAGGGGCGAAGCATCCGGAAACGGCGTAACGGTTGAACCAACACATCCCATGCCGGATGCTTCGCCCCTACAATTTCCATCCATCATGTTCGGTTTTACACGAATCCCGTCTGTAATCATCACGATCCCATGCACGTGGTTGGGCATGATCACAAATTCGTCCAACACCACGTTGGCAAAATGGTGCGGCAGGCTGCGCCAGGCTTTTTGCACGATCACACCCGGGGTGGCAAGTACAACCACCCCATCCACCACCGCACCCAACACGGGGTCGCGTCCGCGCGTGACGATGGTCACGTAATACCCGCCGGGTTGGGTGTAGTCATATCCGGGCAGGCGGGTGGTATGGCGGTTGCGGACGGGGGTGGTCACAGATGGGTGTCCCTCCTGCAGATGATTATATACCCGTTTTGTGGAGTCAAGTTATTGGCGCGTAGGGGCAGGTCTGTGCATGGGTTGACGTTGCCCTCTCCGCGCATAGACCTGCCCCCTACAAAAACAGGGGATTGCTTCGGCTGCGCCTCGCAATGACAGGGTTTTCATAGCCACGGCACAAATCCGTCCCTGCCAGGCACTTGTAATCCATCCCAAACCTTTTTATAATCAAACCGGATTTCCCTTTCCTTAAAACATGATAAACTTGCCCGGGAACCCTCCCCGGCTGCGCGCTGCAGGGAATAAAACCATCCATCCCCATCAAGAAGGAGAATGACTCATGGCAAATATCCTGGAAGTGGAGAATCTCTCCAAGAATTTTGGAGAGCGCGCTGCCGTGCGCGAGATTTCGTTTGACGTTGCGGAGGGCGAGGTGTTCGGCTTGCTGGGTCCCAACGGCGCCGGAAAGACCACCGCCATTTCCATGCTGACGGGTGTACTGGAGCCCACTGCGGGCACGGCGCGGATTGGCGGGTTTGACATCCTCAAGGATCCCCTGGAGGTGAAAAAGCTCATCGGGCTGGTGCCGCAGGACCTGGCGCTCTACCCCACGCTCTCCGCCCGTGCCAACCTGCTCTTCTTTGGCAGCCTTTACGGGCTGCGCGGCAGGGAATTAAACGACCGGGTGGATGACGTGCTGGAGGTGGTGGCGCTGGCAGACCGCCAGAACGACCCGGTGGACAAGTATTCGGGCGGGATGAAGCGCCGGGTGAATATTGCCGCCGGTCTGGTGCACCATCCCCGGCTCTTTTTCCTGGATGAGCCCACCGTGGGCGTGGATCCCCTGGATGAGCCCACCGTGGGTGTGGATCCGCAATCCCGCAACCACATTTTTGAAAGCGTGCTCAAGCTGAACCGTGAGCGCGGCATGACCATCATCTATACCAGCCATTACATGGAGGAGGTGGAACTGCTCTGCAACCGGGTGGCAATCATTGACGAGGGCAAAATCATCGCC
>JAGVUS010000100.1 GCA_019136175.1 Chloroflexota bacterium
GCACCGGATAGATTCTCGGTATCCACAAACAGGGCTGCTTCGGTCATGCCGCGGTCTTTCAGCGCCCGCAGGCAGCAGGCAATCAGTGCCCGGGCAATTCCCCTGCCGCGGTACTCTCTGCGCACAGTAATTTCCTCGGTATAACCTCGCCGGAGTTCGTATTCCCGGTTTTCATCCTCGGAAATATACCCCAGGACAGTCCCAACAACAATATCTCCGTCCCAGGCAACCTGCCAGAGATCCGGCTGGAAGGAGGAGGATTTTTGCCAGCCTTCATAGTCCGATTCACTTTCCGGTGAATAACCCCAGTGATCTCGGAATGCGACCTGCATCTCATCCCAGACGGGTCGGTAATGTTCCGGTTCCACCGGGCGAACTTCAATGCCTTCCGGCAATGGCGCGTTGGGGATGTCCTCCAGTGATGGGCGAACCATTTTATAAAAATGCCGCACCGGCTGGTAGCCTTCTGCCAGGAAAAGGGCATTTTTCCCCACCTCAGAATCATTTGCATCCACACCAAGGTAAAACGGCAGGTCGGTTTGATGTTCTCCCGCCAGTTTCCGCAGGTGATTTTCATTGTAGTGCAGGATTGCCCTGCCAATGCCCTTACGGCGCCATTCCGGGTGGAGGAAAGCCAGGTGCCAGCATAGCATCACATCCGGGTTGGATTGCTGGTTGCATTCCATGCGCGTGTAGCCAATTAACTTCCCCTCATGGTCAATCATCACCATGTCCCGGTACGGATCACAGTGAGAGAGGTGGGAATAATTGTTTGCCAGTTCCTCCAGGGTATCGGACCGCTCCACTCCATCCGCCAGTTTGGATGCTTGAATTACCGCCAGCATACCGGGGTAATCCTCCGAACCGCGAAACCGCCGGTAACAAACGCCTGGAAGGTCCGGCGCACCGGGTATATGAATTTCTTCCATTTTTGTTTCCATGATGTTCTTCCAAATTCTGCCGGATCGCCCGGCTGTTGGTTAATTCTCAAGTGTCTGGGTACCCAATTCCACACCATCCCGCAGTACCCTGGCATACGTGTTGTATTGGCGGTGGATGTGCATCCCTGCACGTTCGTACAACCGGGTGGCACCCGTCAGGCTGGTTGCATCCACACCCAATCCCACCTTGTTGATTCCACGGCGGTAAAATTCGCCGAACGTATGGTGCAGCAACGCCAATCCCAGCCCCTGTTTCCGCCAGGGACGCAGTACCCCCAGGGTTTGGAGCCAAGCCAATTCCGGGTCTTCGTCCGTTGATGGGTAGCAAAGGGAAAATCCAGCAATCCGGTCTCCTGCCATTGCCACAAACCACAGGCTGGGATCATAATCCTTGCGGGCATTCACGTACGCCATCAGGCGTTCATAATGCTGCTCAAATGGCTCCTGGACAAATCCCCAATGATCCTGGAACGAATCGTCTATCGCCTGGACAACGGCGCGTTCCTCCCGGTTGGGAATCATACTGCGGATCAGGATCCCTTCCGGCAATACAGGAGACGGCGGTGGAGACTGCATTTCGATTCGCATCTGGTAATACCGCCGCTCCAGTTGATACCCTGCCCGTTGAAGGAAATGATTGGTGTGAACATCCTGGTCTGCAGTGCTGCACATCAACATCACCCGGGCACCTTCCGGTGCTTTGGGCAGGTCGAGCATCGCCCGCCGGTTGATCCAGGAGTCAAGATGCCGCCCCAGCCCCATCCCCCAATACTCCGGTAGAACACATCCATACCCATAGACATGGACATGCGGAGACTGGGTATTCCACACCTCGCCATACCCGGCAAGCCTGCCATCGCTGGTGATTGCCATGAGGGTATGGGTGTTCAGGTCAAATCCTGGTGTGCGCCAAAAAATATTGAGCGAATCCACCGTATCCTGGTTGTAGCCAACCGTTGCCATGGAATATATATTAAATAAGTCCACCGCCTGAGGAATATCATCCAGGGTTGCCGGTCGAAAATGAAAATGTTGCTCCAACTTTGTTTGCATTTGGTCCTCCAATCAATTCATACTATCCATTCCGGTGCAATTTACCGGTCTTTTTGGCATAGATTTCCGCCATACGGAACACCCACAAGCCCAAGGGAATCAGGGCAGCACCCATCAACAGAACCGGCCAGGCATACTGCCACATCTGGCTGGTTGGCAAGCCTTCCAACAAAGCCCGCCTGGTGCCATCCAGTACATAAGTTGCCGGGCTGAATACCGCCAGGTTCTTTAAAAAGCCCGGCAGTACGCTGACGGGATAATAGACACCCGAAACCAACAGCAGCAGGGCAATGAATACATGGGTCATCTGTTCCCCGCGTTCCGGAAAGAGCAGCGGCAATACCGAAGCCATAATCCCAATTCCAATAAATGAAAAACTACCTGCCAGCAACAGCAAAACACCGCCGAACAGGTTGGCATTGGAAAGGTCAATCTGAAAAATCAGGGCAGTAACCGCCAAAATTACGCCGGTAAAAAACATGCTGTACAAGACAGCAAAAAAGGTTTGCCCAAGCATGTGGACGATCCGCCGTACCGGAGCCATGAGAGTGTACTCAATGGTACCTTCCCAGCGTTCAATCCCGATCATGTTGGTGATCCAGTAAAAAATACTGGAAAGATACCGCCAAACGAGCGTGCCAATCAGCAGATAAAGCACCAGGTAGCGGCTGTCCACGGTGGCAGCCTTGCCGCCACCGCCAATCACCTCCATGCCCAGCCCAATAAAACTGACAGAAAGCGATTCGGCAATGGAATACACCAACCAGACCAGCTCCCAGGACCAGTACCGTTTGATCAGGTTAAAATTTCGCTCCACAAATGCGTAGGAAGCACGTAGTTGCCCAACAACAGCCGCCATTTGTTACTCCTGTTCCTCCTTCCGGAGCTTTTCCCAATCGCTCCGCAGGATACCCATTAACACAACATCCCATCGCCTGCCAAACCGGTTGACATACTGGCGCAGACGACCCTCCTCAGTAAAACCGGCTTTTTCATAGGATCGGATTGCCCGCGGGTTGTATTCAAACACACCCAGTGATACGCGCCGCAAGTTCAACACACGGAAGGCATACCGGACAATCACCCGCATGGCATCCGTACCGTAACCCCTGCCGCGGTACTCCTCCTCGCCAATGCCAATACCCACTTCGGCATTGCCTGCAATCCAATCAAACCCGCCAAGTGAAATGGAGCCAATCGGTTTCTCATCTTCACGGGTATTAATGGTGAAGAAATAAATCTTGGGTACCATCTCTTCAAGAAACGCCTTGGATTCGGATTCCACCCACAGGTTGGGTGGTTCACTGTCAAGAAAACGCATATATACGGAATCGCGGTCCCAAATTTTGAATAAAGCCGCACCCTGCTCCGGTTCCAATGGTTTTAAACAAACCAGTTCGCCCTGCAATTCTTTATCGATGATCATGCCTGCACCTCTTTCCGGTTGGCTTCCCATTCCGGTTTTAAGATTCCATAGGTATATAAAGCCCAGTACTGCCCCTTCCCATACACTGCTTCCCGCTGAGTTGCCTCACGCACAAATCCAGCCTGTTCAAGCAGCCTCCATGACTGTTCTTCATGACCAGGTATGGTACAGGTGAGTGCATACAGGTTCAACTCGCCAAAGGCATACTGCAACGCCAGTTCGATTACTTCCATGGCATATTGTTCCCGCACCTCCGGGTCGCCAATCGCTATTTGCAGGAAAGCATGCGCATTTGCCCACTCAATCCAGCGGATGCGGATGAATCCTGCAACCCGCTCTTC
>JAGVUS010000314.1 GCA_019136175.1 Chloroflexota bacterium
AATATTGCACGATATGAAATGCAATGGGTGGATACGAACCGGTATCAATTGCGAGTACCGGTTCCAGATGGTTCTGTAATTAAGTACAGGTATGTATTGGAGAAAGAGACACTTCTGCAGGAAACCAATATCCCTGGTGATACGATCAGGTATCGCCTTTTATATGTCAAAGGTGCAACAACGACAACGGATATCGTGTCATCGTGGAAAGGCGCAAGTAATATTTCCATACCGGATCATGGCTTTATTCAGGGTGTTATTACTGATTCTGCCACCCAAATGGGCATTCCCGGAATATTCATTTCTGCAGGCGGTGTATCAACAATATCTCTGGCGGATGGCTCTTTTGTACTGCCCAACCTGCCGGTGGGTAATCAAACCATGGTGGCTGTATCCATGGATGGCGCCTACCACCCATACCAGCAAGGTGCGATTATAGCCCCCAATGCGGGGACTCCTGCACAAATTCAGATGTCTCAAACGGAATATGTCAATGTTACTTTTCACGTCTCTCCCCCTGAAGATGGATTGAAAGGGATCCCGGTCAGAATTGTTGGAAACCTCCTTTCTCTTGGAAATACTTTTGGGGGTCTTGATTCGGAGTTTAGTGTCATCGCTGCCAGAGCTCCAAAATTGCAGTATGACGAGAAGGGTTCATACTCTGTAACATTATCCTTACCTGTTGGGTATGATCTTCGATATAAATATTCACTGGGGGATGGTTTTTGGAATTCGGAACATTATGCGAATGGTAATTTTAGAACCAGGCAAGTTATTGTGCCTGATAGGAATATTGATATTTATGATGAGATCGAAACCTGGAAGTACGGTCAATCAGCTCCGGTTCGATTTACTGTCCAGGTGCCTGGGGAAACGCCGGTGACAGATACTGTATCCATCCAGTTTAAATATTCCTCATCAGACTGGATGATCCCCATTCCAATGTGGCAGATGGGGAACAATCGTTGGTCGTATATTCTTTACGGTCCCTTTCTAGACATGGGTAGTATGTATTACAGGTATTGCCGAAACGACCAATGCGGAACCGCAGATGACGCGTCCACTGTAGGTTGGGATGCATCTGGTCTTCCTTTTCATACAAACAAGCTGCAACAGGATTTTCAAGATACAGTGGATCGCTGGATTTGGGTGGAACCATCAAAATCATCCACACAGGTGGTTGCTTCTGAAATTACTGCGCGGGGTGATCAATTCTGGGCTGGTGTTGAATATGTCCCGCTATATCATTCCACATGGCTTGCTTACGAATCTTGGGCTGTCCAATATTTGAAAACCATTGGTGCCAATCGGGTTATTCTTACTCCGGCATGGATCCAGGTTGGAGATTCAATTATCGGCACCGCCCAAAATAATCCGATATGGCATGATATTAATCTGGAATTTACTCAAATCGATCGGGAGGGCTTGCGGGTAGTTTTGCATCCCTATATCCTCACATCATCAGACGAGGTAATTGGGATCCAAAATTGGCAGACCTGGTGGGTAAGTTATCAAAGATTTATACTCCACTTTGCAGAAATGGCTTCAAAGATGAACTTTGCAGCTCTGGTTATCGAGGATCCACGAACAAACAATACTGGTAACTTGGAATGCTTTGAAAAGATTTCAACACAGGATTGGCTGCAACTGGTCTCTGATATCAGGCAGCGATATGCCGGCAAAATCTTATGGGCGGTTCCCTTCCCTGCCAGTGATAATTTACCAGATGGTTGGATCAATCTGTTTGATGGTGTTTATTTGCAATGGTCAGCTCCCCTTTCAAATCAATCCGATCCATCCATCCAGGAATTGCAGGATGAATTCACGCGTCTTCTACTGATGGAGGTTCAGCCATTCTATGAAAAACACCAGAAACCGATTTACCTGTCAATGGATTATGAATCCATTGATGGTGCGGCAAGTAATTGCATTGAATGGAATAATTCATGCCTGGAGTTAAACCAGGCAATTCTACCTTCATTTGACTATCCCAATGTTTCTCTGGACTTGCAGGAGCAAGCAGATATATACAATGCTGCTTTGTTGGCAATTAACAATATTCCATGGATCAACGGGTTTATTTCATCTGGTTTTTTCCCCCCGGTAATTCTGCAGGATAAATCCAGTTCGATCTATGGAAAACCTGCTGGTGATGTTTTATGGTACTGGTTCCCGAAAATGGTTTCGAACAATTAAAAAATCACAAAGGAGATTCAATCATGCAACAGTTAGGGCAACCTGGTCAATTTGGTTTGGAAAATCAGGGTATTACAAATTATGGAACTGCTTATTGGAATCTTTCACCGACAGAATTGGTTGAACAGGTTATCTTACGCAAAGAAGGATTATTATCTGCGGATGGTGCTGTTGTTGTTAACACTGGGCATCATACAGGTCGATCTCCAAATGATAAATATGTGGTCAGGCAGGGAGATCAGACAGACGAGATCATCTGGTGGGGAAAAATTAATCAACCTCTATCGGTCGATCAATTCGAACGACTTCATCAAAAAATGTTGGGATACCTGCAGAACCGCGATTTCTTTGTGCAAGACTTAAACGTGGGTGCTCACCCAAATTACACAATACCGATTCGAATTATTACAGAGAAAGCCTGGTCTGCTATCTTTTCAAATAATCTGTTTATTCGAATCGCAAAGGATCAAATTCCCAATCATGTTCCCTTGTTTACAGTGATTCACTGCCCCGGCTTTCTTGCCAACCCAAAGGAGGATGGCATTGGATCGAGTACATTTATTGTGCTTAATCTGAAAGAGAGGCTGATATTAATCGGTGGGTCAGCTTATGCCGGAGAAATTAAAAAATCAATCTTCTCGGTAATGAATTACCTGCTCCCGCAAAAAGGTGTTTTATCCATGCATTGCTCGGCAAACGTGGGTGTAAAAGGTGATGTGGCTCTATTCTTTGGATTATCAGGAACTGGGAAAACCACGCTTTCATCTGATATGGAGCGTTCGTTGATTGGTGACGATGAACACGGATGGTCACAGGAAGGAATATTCAACTTTGAGGGTGGATGTTATGCCAAAACGATCCGCTTAAATCCAAAATATGAACCAATTATCTGGGATGCGGCACATCGTTTCGGAACAGTCCTGGAGAATGTTGTTTGTAATCCCACGACTCGAGATATTGACCTTGATGATGAAAGCCTGACAGAGAATACACGTGGAGCTTATCCGATCACAATTGTTCCCAATCATGTTTCCGAAGGATACGCAGGACACCCCAAGAATATCTTCTTTTTGACTGCTGATGCATTTGGAGTGATGCCGCCGATTGCCAGGCTGTCTCCGGCCCAGGCGATGTATTATTTTCTGTCCGGGTACACCTCGAAACTCGCCGGGACGGAACGCGGCTTGGGCAAGGAACCACAGGCAACATACTCCACCTGTTTTGGAGCACCATTTCTCCCCCTGTATCCAAGAGTGTATGCCGATTTACTCGGGAAATTCATACAGGAACACGAGGTGAATGTCTGGTTGCTGAATACAGGATGGACGGGGGGTCCTTATGGTGTTGGACAACGATTTTCCCTCCCGTATACCAGGGCAATGGTGAAAGCTGCGCTCACTGGCGAGTTGGAAACGGTTCAGTATGTCCAGGAAAAATATTTTGGATTGTTTATTCCTGTACAATGTCCTGGAGTACCCGATGAAGTCCTGGATCCAATTCAAACCTGGAAAAACAAACAAGATTACGAAGCACAGGCGAGGCAA
>JAGVUS010000315.1 GCA_019136175.1 Chloroflexota bacterium
TGCCCTCCTGACCCCCACCACGCCGACGACCGCCTTTCCCATGCAGGCAATTTATGGCAACTCCGTGCTGATGCAATATGCCGACCAGCTTACTGTCCCTGCCAACCATGCCGGAATTCCGGGTATTTCACTGCCGGCAGGGATTGCAGCCGATGGTCTGCCCATTGGCATCCAGCTCCTGGGACCGGATTTCAGCGAGGCTGCCCTGTTGCGGATTGCCCGGGCATATGAAATTGCCAGCGCAGACGAGAATTGGCGCAAAGCGAAGCCTTTAATACTGAGATAATGAAGATTCCATTATGAAAATAACCTCAACTTTTGACTTGTCAGCAGATTTTGTATTGTTTGAGGGTGATACGCTTAAACTTTTACCATCAATACCATCTGGTTTTGTAAAACTGGTTGTAACCTCCCCGCCATATAATTTAGGAAAACCATACGAAACCAGAATGGATTTGGATGCTTATTTATTGGAACAAACAAAAGTCATTGAAGAATGTATTAGAGTAACTTCTGATGATGGAAGTGTTTGCTGGCAAGTAGGCAACTATGTAAAGAACGGAGAAATTGTTCCACTTGATATTATTTTGTACCCTATTTTTGCCTCAAGAGGGTTGAAGCTTCGAAATCGAATTGTTTGGCATTTTGGTCACGGATTACATACCTCTAAACGATTTTCAGGAAGGTATGAGGTAATTCTCTGGTTTACAAAAACAGATGACTATCTTTTTAATTTAGATCCAGTTCGAGTTCCACAAAAATACCCTGGGAAAAAACATTTTAAGGGACCAAGGAAAGGTGAATTATCTGGTAATCCTTTAGGAAAAAATCCTTCTGATGTATGGGTAATACCAAATGTCAAGGCTAATCATATTGAGAAAACTGTGCACCCTTGTCAATTTCCAATTGAGTTAATTGAGAGACTGGTATTAAGTCTGACGAATGAAAATGATTGGGTACTTGATCCTTTTATGGGTGTGGGTTCTGCTGCAATTGCTGCATTAATGCATCATAGAAAGGCAATAGGAGCTGAGATAATGCCTGAATATGTGGCTATTGCAAAAGATAGAATTCACCAAGCTGAAACAGGTAGATTAAAGATGCGTCCGATGGATCGTCCTGTATATGAGCCGGATGGATCATCGACATATGTTCCTCCAAGAGTAATTTCACTAGATCAATCTATTCAGGGAATCTTGCTTGAGAATGATGGTCAATATCACGTGGAGGAGGGTGAATAATGAAAATTGTGTATGAGTATTCGCACTTAGGCGGATCTGAAATATTGATGGTGAAATATCAGGAAATTGACAAAGAGATACAGCAAGTAGTTGAATCTATTGACCCAAAACGGACAAAACTTAGCAAAGAAAAGACAAAGACGGGGAGAATGCTTTTTTCTCCAATAGACATGAATGAACAATTTCATCAGGAATTTTATAAACTTGGCTACTCTGAATTGAGAGACACGTATTCAATTCAATTGCCAGCCTCTGATTTAGTGATTAATGGTGCGTTTAAACAAATAGATTTTACGAAGAACCGGGTATTGGTTGAAGTACAGTTTGGCAAATATGCATTTATGTTCTATGATATGGCAAAATTTCAATACTTTTTCAACGAAAATAAATGTGACGTTGGTGTGGAAATTGTCCCTTGTCATCACTTACACAAACAAATGTCCTCAGGTGTTTCATATGGAGAGCAGTTGGTAAATGATATTGAACGATTAAAAAGACATTTTCCTGCTGTCCCAGTAAAAGTGATCCTAATTGATGTTGAAGAGGGCTCTAATGACTGATTATGAAGTCGTCATTGGGCTGGAGACCCACATCCAGCTCAATACCATCACCAAGATTTTCTGCTCCTGCAAGGCGGATTCCTGGTTTGACCCGCCCAATACCAATATTTGCCCGGTTTGCTGCGGGCTGCCTGGTATTCTGCCGGTGCTCAATCGGGTGGCAGTGGAAAAGGGCGTGCTGCTGGCGGCTGCCATGCATGCCGAACTGCGCCCGCTTTCCTACTTTGACCGCAAAAACTATTTTTATCCCGACCTGCCCAAGGGCTACCAGATTTCCCAGTACGACCAGTCCCTGGCATTTGGCGGCTACATGGATGTTCCCATGCCGCAGGGGTATGTCCGCCGGGTGGGCATTACCAAGCTGCATCTGGAAGAGGACGCTGGCAAGACGAAAAATATGGGCGCCGAGCGCTACATTGACTTTAATCGCTGCGGGGTGCCGCTGGTTGAAATGGTCACCGCACCCGACCTGCGCAGTGCTGAAGAAGCCGCCCAGTACCTTACCCGGCTGCGCCAACTCCTGCGCTGGCTGGGCGTTTCGGATGCGGACATGGAGCGCGCCCAGCTTCGCTGTGATGCCAACGTGTCCATCCGCCCGCACGGGGCGGATTATCTGAATCCCAAAACGGAAATCAAGAATGTCAATTCCATTGATGCCGTGCGGGTTGCGGTTGAAAAGGAAGTTGACCGCCAGGTGCGTGAAATGGAAGCCGGTCACCGGATTGAATCCTGGACACTGGAATGGGATGAAGACCGCCAGGTACTGCGCAAGATGCGCTCCAAGGAAACCGAGGCGGATTACCGCTATTTCCGCGAGCCGGACCTGCTGCCCATCCACCTGACGGAGGAATGGCGGGCGGAAATCCTTGCCCGGCTTCCCGAACTGCCGCTGGAACGGCGCCAGCGCTTCCTGGATCAGTATGGGCTGCCGGAATACGATGCCGAAATCCTGACCAGCGAGCGGCGGCTTTCCGACTATTTTGAACAGGCTGTCCAGGCATACGGCGGTGACCCCAAGCGGGTGTCCAATTACCTGATGAATGATGTCCTGCGGATGATGAACGAATCCGGCATCTCCGCAGATCAGCTCCGGCTGACCCCGGCACATCTTGCGTCCATCCTCAAGCTGGTGGATGCCGGTACGATCAACAATTCCACCGGCAAAAGCCTTTTGCAGAAGGTGCAGGAGACAGGCACCCCTCCTGCAGCCATTGTGGAGGCGGAGGGGCTGGCAAAGGTCAGTGATGATGCTGCCATCCGCACCGTTTGCGAAGAAGTACTGAAGGAAAATCCTGCAGAAGTGCAGGCGTACCGCGGCGGCAAGGCAACCCTGATGGGCTGGTTTGTTGGTCAGGTGATGAAAAAGATGCGTGGAAAAGCCGACCCCGCCCTGGCGCGGAAAATCCTTGAAGAACTGCTGGGCTGATCGCTAAACGATCTCAATCCACATCAAATCCACGTTGCTGGCGGCAAATGCCTCCCGCAGCGTGGTGTGTTTTTCCGGGGGCAGGTCCTTTACCACGATTCGCAGTGCAAACCGTCCATCGGGGAAGGTGTCATTTACAGAGCGCAGGATATCCCCCCCCGCATCGGAAACTGCTCCGGCAAGTTTTGCCAGCACGCCTGGGCGGTTGGACTGCCGCGCTCCGATCAGGTCAATGGTGGACCAGTGCAGCTCCTCACAGGTGATCCCCACAGCATCCAGGGCTTCCTCCAGGTCCGATTGCCGGATTGCACCTCCGCCCATTGAAACGTACAGGTCTTCCAGGCTGGAACTGCCCACACGTTCCAGCAGGTTATCAAAGAGGTCGCTTTCCAGCACCTGCAAATCTTCCAGGTTTAACAATCCCCGCTTTGCCAGGATGGGATGCACCTTCTGACGCCCCTCCTCAGCCTGCCGGCGCAGGGAGGCAGTTGCCAGCAC
>JAGVUS010000141.1 GCA_019136175.1 Chloroflexota bacterium
AGCGCCATCCCTGGACACTGCAGCCTCTGGTTCGGTTATACTAAAGACAGAGAAAATTTCCGCCATGTCCACCCAAACCACTCCCAACAGCCTGACCGCACTGGATCCCCGGAAACTGGGTGACCTGCACGATGAATATTACCCGCAGGTCTACCGCTACCTGCGGTACCGGCTGGAGGACGAGAGGTTGTGCGAAGACCTGGCTGCCGAAGTTTTTTTGCGGCTGTTGGAGCACCTTCACCGCAACAAGGGCGAGATCACCAATGTGCGTGGGTGGCTGCTGGGAACCGCCCGCCACCTGGTGCAGGATACCCTGAGAGGGAAATACCGCCGCCCCACTACCCCCCTGGAGGAACACGAACACCTGTCCAATGGGGCTACCACCGAACTGGACTTGGAAAACAGCCAGGATCACCAGCGTGTTCGGGCAGCCATGCAGAAGCTTACTGCCGACCAGCAACACGTCCTGGCGCTGCGGTTCACCCAGGAACTTTCCCTGGAAGAAGCCGCCCGAATCATGCAGCGCTCGGTGAATGCAATCAAGGTGTTGCAGCACCGGGCGGTGGACGCACTGCGCAGACATTTGGAACCCGCTTGATGCCATGAAACCAACCAATCTCTCCCACCTTTTTGAAGAATGTGACCTGCAGGTCCGGCAGGGGATTCCCCTGGAGACTGTGCTGATGCAGCACCCGGAACATGCCGAGGCTTTACGTCCCCTGCTGGAAACCTCACAATTGGGACGCACGCTTGCAGGGGGGATCGTCCCAAACCGGGCAGCCCAGAATCGCAGCCGGGCGCAATTCCTGGCTGCGGCAGCAGAAATGCGCCAGCCTGCCAGGCGAACGTTGAGCACAGGTCTGCTGCGTTTTGCCGTGAACCTGGTAATGGCACTCCTCGTGGCATTGACGGCGTTCTCGGTGACAGGCTTGGTTTCCGCCCAATCCCTGCCCGGCGATACACTCTACCCGGTGAAACGGGCAGTGGAAAACGCCCAGGTTGCGTTGACCAGCAATCCCGCTTCCCGGTTGGGGCTGGAAGAAACGCTGGATGACCGTCGATCCTTTGAAGTGCAGGCACTGGCGGAACGCGGGCGCAGCAACCAGGATGTGGCGTTTGCCGGATTTTTCAGCGGGAGTGCTGCGGATGGCTGGATGGCAGCCGGTGTACCCCTGGCGCTGCCAGCAGAGATCAAACCCGAACTGCTGGCTGGGTCCTACGTCCAGGTAAATGGCAGAACCCGGGCGGATGGTTCAGTGGCAGTGACTTCCATTTCACTGCGCCTCTTTACCATCACAGGGATCGTTGAACAGGTGGAACCGGACCGGTGGACAGTGGGCGGCGTTAAGGTGGGAATTGCACCCCAGACGATGATCAATGGAGCCTTTACTGAAGGGGATTCCATATCGTTGACTGCCATCCGGACAGGGACGGATGAATTCCTGGCACTGGCAATCGGTCCGCGCCTGCCCAAACCGGCAATGGATGCGACCCTGTCAGCGAGAGGATCCCTCCCGACCGGTGAACCAGACGATGACGGCAGCACCGGCAGCGATGATGACGACAACGTGGATGGTGATTCAACGGACGTTCCGGGAGAGGATGATCCTGGGGAGGATGAATTCGAGGATTCTGAACCGGATGACGATCAGCCTGATGACAACAATTCAGAGGATTGATGGATACATCCAGGAAAAGGCAGGCGTACACAATTTGAACGAATCCAACAAAAATGGTATGATTTAATTATTGATAAATTAAATCAAGAAAAGGAGTTCAGCATGAAAATCAGCGCCCGCAACGTATTGAAAGGCACCGTCAGGAAGGTGGTGCTTGGAGCCGTCAATGCCGAAGTGATTGTCGTCCTGCCCGGCGGCACCGAACTGGTATCCATTATTACCAAAGAATCGGTGCAATCCCTCGGAATTGAAGAGGGAAGGGAAGTCTATGCAGTGGTCAAAGCATCCAATGTGATGATTGCTGTGGATTAGGATCTTCAAATTTGCGATGAAACCGGGGAAGGTTGCAGTACCTTCCCCGGTTTTGATTTCATCGAACAGCGGGTTATACAATCGGGATATGGATTTCGGTGGTGCGTTTATCCGGCGGCACCCGGGTAGGATCATCCACGTACACTTCATACGGCTGCACATCCCGCAGTTGATAGCCGGAACCAGGCAGCCAATCGCGGTAGATGGCATTCCAAGTCTGCCAGAGGGTATCATAGACGCCATGGTGAAGGAAAACAGCAAACCGCCCGCCAGGGACGATGGCTGTCTGGATTTCCCCCTGCGGTGCAATCTCCTGCCCCGGTTTCAGGAAGTATGCGCCATCATAACGGGCTTTTTCCCACGCCACATCATCGCCATCCGGGCAAATCCCCAGGCAGGTGTCCACCTTGTGCCAGGCACGCTGCTGATTGAGAAAGCCCGACAGGATTTCGAATGACCGCCGGGCAGCCTTGTTAAAGTTGCGATCCATCATGCCATAGCTGCTGACAAAAATGATTGTCCGGTCAGGATAGGTTCGAATTTCAGGTTCCATGGGATATCTCCATAAAGTATTGCGCGGTGAGGCAGCCAATGCCGCGGCACCTGCCAGCCGACCCTGCCTGCGCAGTGCAGAGGGGCTGAGGTGAAATGCCTGCTGGAAGGCGCGCGTAAAGGCGGCAGGCGTTTCATAACCAGATTCCAGGGCAATGTCCGTCACCGTGCGGCGGGTAAGAAGAAGTAGCTGGTAGGCTCGCTGGAGGCGCAGGCGGCGCACGTACTCGCCCAGCGTTTCACCGACAAACGCCGCAAAGAGCCTGTGGAAATGGAATGGCGAGAACCCCGCCAGTTCTGCCAGCACATGCAGGGATAGTGGCTCCGCCAGATGAGCGCGGATATGACCAGTCACCTTGTCGATGCGTTTGCGGTAATCCTGCTGGGCAAGCAGGCGTTGGACGGAAGGGGGCAGGGTTTCCATGCTCTCTTTATAGCATGTTCGCCTGCCCCCGGCTATCCATTTCTTGCGGTGTTTCTAGCCCAATCGGGCGCGGACATCAATTGCACAGGCGCCTTTTCCTTCCGGCAGCGCCCGCAGGGGATTCACTTCAATTTCGGCAATCTCCGGGCAGTCGAGGGCAAGCTGCCCCAGCCGCACCAAGGCATCCATCACGGCTTCCCGGTCGGCGGCAGGCAGGGAGCGCCACCCGCGCAGCTTACGCCCCGCCCAGGTGGAATCCACCAGTTGCTCCACCTCGCGGCGGGAGAGCGGCGCCAGTGCAAAACCGACATCCTTCAAGCCTTCCACATCCACACCACCCGAACCAAACATCAGCAGCGGTCCAAACTGCGGGTCGCGCACCATGCCGACAATCACTTCCTGCCCTGCAGTCAACATCCGCTGGATATGGGCTCCTTCCAGCCGCGCATCAGGGCGGGCGGCATGGGCACGCGCGGTCACAGTTGCAAATCCCTCCCGGACAGCTGTTTCGTCTGCCAGGTTTAACAGCACCCCGCCTACATCCGATTTATGCGAAATATCAGGTGATGCCACTTTCAAGACTACCGGGTAGCCCATTTTTGAGGCAATGGCAGCTGCTTCATCCGCCGAAGATGCCAGCACCGGTTGGACGGTGGAAATGCCATAGGCTTCCAATAATCCGTTGGCAGCTTCCTGCGGTAAAAATTCTCCCGGGGCGCCCAGCCCAAGCCAGCGCCGGGCAGC
>JAGVUS010000421.1 GCA_019136175.1 Chloroflexota bacterium
GTGGATGCAATGATTGGGCAGGAAGCACTCCATGTTGCAGAAGGCTTCCGGGACGCCATCCAGTTGACAGGATTGATCTTCACAAAAATGGATGGTGATGCAAGGGGAGGCGCAGCCATTTCCATACGCAACGTCACCGGTGTTCCCATCAAGTTCCTGGCAACCGGTGAGGGGATTGAGGCACTTGAGGAATTTGATCCAGGCAGACTGGCTTCCCGTATTTTGGGAATGGGGGATGTGATTGGCTTAATTGAAAAAGCTGAAGCTGCGCTTGACCAGGAACAATCTGTTGAGCAGGCTGAACGAATGTTATCCGGGAATTTTACCCTGGAGGATTTTGTTAACCAGCTGCGGCAGGTAAGGCGGATGGGACCCATGCACCAGATCTTGGAAATGCTGCCCGGCAGTATGGGACAGGTTGCCCGTAGCGTGGATCCGCGGGATGCTGAAAAGCAACTACGTCAAACAGAAGCAATAATTAATTCGATGACTGTGGAGGAGCGAAGATATCCTGACATTTTAAATGCATCCAGGCGGCGCAGGATTGCACGCGGTTCTGGAACGGATGTGCAGGATGTAAACAGGTTAATCAAGCAGTTTCGGGAAGTACAAAAAATGATGAAAACATTGCAAAAATCCGGCGGACGGGGTATTCCCCGACTGTTCGGTTGATCCGAAGCAGAAAAGCGGGTCGCTTCCTTCAGCGCCTCAGCCCGCAAAATCCTGCAAAGGCTCTACAAATTGGTCAATACCTAGTACAATTCATGTAAGGAGAAAAATTTCGATGGTACGTATTCGTTTACGCAAAGTTGGACAACGCCGGCAGATCACATATCGAATTGTTGCAGCAAACCAGGAAAGCCCGCGCGACGGAAAATTCCTGGAAATTCTCGGCTTTTACAATCCCCGAACCGACCCTTTTACGCTGGAAGTGAAGGAAGATCGTGTATATGAATGGATGAGCAAGGGTGCTCAACCATCCGAATCTGTTCAAAAGCTCTTTACCAGTGTTGGGCTGATGGATCGGTATGCCCGCTACAAGGCAGGAGAATCGCTGGAAGTTCTGATGGCTGAATCTGCCGCATATTTCGAAAGCCGCAAAGTTAATCCCAGCACGACGGCTGCTTCTCGGAAATAAGCAGCCAGGGTGAAACTCGCCCTTTCGTCGGTGAGCAGGGTAACAAGTTTCCCTGAAACAGGATGCTCATTTGGGGTGTCCTTATCAAAAAGGAGTAGCCGTGAAAGAGCTGATAGAGTATATTGCCCGGTCGTTAGTGGATGATCCCAGGCAGGTGGTTGTCAAGCAAGAGCGCTATGGCAGCAAATATCACCTGGAATTGCGGGTAGCCAAAGATGATATGGGAAGGGTGATTGGTAAAAACGGGCGTGTTGCAAATGCCATGCGTGTTTTGCTGCGCGTGGCTGCAGGACGCGAGAACAAACAAATTACTCTGGATGTTGTAGATCCAAAATGAATTCAGTTTCCGTCCCGGGAGATCAAAAAAGCAGCTCAGGGAATACAGGCTCGCCCAACCCGGGCGAGCCTGTCTACTTGGCGATTGGTTTGATACGGAAACCGCACGGCGTCCGAGGGGAGATGGACCTTGAGGTGTGGACTGATTTTCCGGATCGAATAAAAGCTGGCAGGATTGTATTTGTGGGTGAAAAGCATCTGCCGATGACAATCCGATCTGTCCGGCAAAAACCACCCCTTTTGTTAATTGCCTTTGAAGGATGCGAAGATCGCAACCAGGCATCCCTATTCCGGAATAAAATTCTCTATGGGAAATCAACGGAAACTCCCTTATTGCCTGAAGGTGAATATTATCATCACCAGTTGATTGGTTTGCAGGTTTTGGATGTGAACCGGCAAACCCTGGGGAGAGTGGCTGACATTATTGATACACCAGCGAACGATGTGATTGTAATTCGCACAATGGACGACCAGGAAATTTTGCTTCCATTTGTTGCAGAGGTTGTCCTTGAAATTTCCATCCGGGATGGGTGGATTCGGGTCCAGCCTCAGGAATGGGAATAGGAGGAGGCATTGGATCCGAAGATATACTGGGTTGGCTTCAGCCTGGTTAAGGGAATCGGTGCTGTCAGGTTTCGGGCACTTCTCCAGTATTTTGGCGATATGGAATGCGCCTGGTCTGCAAGTCTTTCCGATTTAATGAAAGCTGGCTTAAGCCAAAAATTGGCGGAAGGGGTTCTCCACGCGAGATCCACGATCCGTTTGCAGGAAAAATTCGATCAGTTGCAACAGCTTGGGATCGCTGTTCTAACCTGGGACGATCCCACATACCCAAGATATTTGAAGGAAATCAGTCAGCCGCCACCTGTTCTTTATATGCGCGGATCCATCAAGCCGGAAGATGACGTGGCGGTTGCCGTGGTGGGAACCCGTCGAATCACAGGTTATGGTCGCCAGGTGGCAGAGGAATTGGGGGGCTATCTTGCCCGAAATGGGATTACTGTCGTCAGTGGATTGGCAAGGGGTGTGGATGCAGTAACTCACGAAGCGGTTCTTCGGGCAGGCGGGAGGACGCTTGCTGTGTTGGGAAGTGGAGTGGATGTGATCTATCCACCGGAATATCAGAAAATGGCAGGGAAAATCATTGAGCAAGGAGCCATTCTCAGTGATTATCCTCCAGGAACCCAGCCAGAGGCGGTGAATTTTCCGCCAAGGAATCGAATCATATCCGGTTTGTCGCGGATTGTTTTGGTTGTGGAAGCCGGGGAAACCAGTGGGGCGTTGATTACTGCTTCATTTGCCGCAGACCAGGGAAGGGATGTCCTGGCGGTACCGGGAAGCATATATGCTCCTCAGAGCAAGGGTACGAATTATTTATTGCAACAAGGAGCAAAACCCCTGCTCTGCTTTGAAGATGTTTTGGAAGCATTAAATATGGATCGTGTGCAATCCCACCAACAGGCGAGAATGATTTTTCCAGGAAACCCGGTTGAAGCGAAAATCATTGGTGTTTTATCTGCAGACCCCACCCATATTGATGAAATTGGATCCCTCACAGGCTTGTCAATTGAGGAGGTTTCAGCTACACTCACCCTGATGGAATTAAAAGGCATGGTACGACAAGTTGGTGGGATGAGCTATATTGCGGCACGCGAAATTCCGGGATTTTACGAGGTGGAGCGTGATTGAACATGGTTACGCGGTCATCATGGCGGGAGGAGGCGGAACCCGTTTGTGGCCGCTTTCCAGACAGGATCGACCCAAGCAGACTATCCAATTATTTGGTGAACAAACACTCTTTCAATTATCCTGTGACAGGTTGAAGGGCTACCTGCCTCCAGAGCATATTTTTATTATTACAGGAAATCAGCACGCATCTTTGCTGCGTGGGCAGTATCCAGACATTCCTGGGGAACAATATCTATTGGAGCCCTTTCCGAGAGGTACTGCTGCGGTTGTTGGTCTTGGTGCAGTTGCTTTACAACACCGTGATCCGGATGCGATTATGTGCGTGCTTACTTCTGATCATTTTATAGCCCCCGTGGAACAATTTCAGACGTATTTGACAGCAGCGATGGAAGTGGCTGACGAGGGGTATCTGGTTACTTTGGGAATTCATCCCACCTATCCGGCAACAGGTTATGGATACATCCAGCGGGGGGAATTGATTGGGAAATTTGAAGGTTTGCAGGCTTATAAAACCATCCAGTTTCGAGAAAAACCAGACCTGGAGTC
>JAGVUS010000153.1 GCA_019136175.1 Chloroflexota bacterium
ATCTCAAGGAACTGCGCATAGGCTTCCGGCATGACCTCACCCAGGTGATCAATGGGTTCGGTGTTGCGAATACCGGCAACCACGTCTTCACCCTGGGCATTTAACAGGTAGTCACCGTACATCTTGCGTTCGCCGGTGGCGGGGTTGCGGGTAAATGCCACACCGGTGCCGGAATCGTTGCCCATGTTTCCAAAGACCATTGTCACGATGTTGACCGCGGTGCCGAGATCATCGGGAATATTGGTGGCGCGGCGGTAATCGATGGCGCGCTTGCCATTCCAGGAACTGAATACAGCCTCTGTTGCCAGCCGCAACTGTTCCAGCGGATCCTGGGGGAAGGGTTGTCCGCGAGACCGCAGAACAACCGATTTGAATTTTTCAGTCAGTTCCTTCAGGTCTTCGGCGGTCAGTTCGGTATCTGCCTTGGCACCGCGTTCCGCCTTGAATTCCGTCAGAACGTCTTCAAAGGCTTCGTCCGGTAAGCCCAGAACCACCGAACCGAACATCTGGATCAGGCGGCGGTAGGAATCATACACAAACCGCTCGTTGTTGGTGAGCAGAACCATGCCGCGGGCGGTCTCGTCATTGAGACCGATATTCAAGACAGTGTCCATCATGCCCGGCATGGAGAACTTGGCGCCCGATCGGCAGGAGACCAGCAGGGGATTGATGCGGTCGCCAAATTTCTTGTCAGTTTGTTTTTCAATGGCGTGCAGTGCATCCAGGACCTGCTCCCAGGATCCAGGGGGGAATGCATTTCCAGCCGCCAGGTAGGCGTTGCAGGTTTCGGTTGTCACAATAAAGCCGGGGGGGACCGGCATGCCGATCCGGGTCATTTCAGCCAGGTTGGCGCCCTTGCCGCCCAGCAGACCCCGCACATCGTCCCAGACGCCGCCAACATAGGCTTCCGCCTGGTCCAATTCATTGAAGAGGAAAACCCATTTCTTTGACATTGATCATACTCCTTACATATCGGTTTGATTAAAACCCGGTTGGGTTTGGTTGTTTTTACAATGAAAACCGAGAAATTGTACCATATTTCATCATGGAACGCTCATTCATCTGAGGATTTCATGAGATGTTTCGACGAACTCTTCCATTGATCCCGGGATCCACTCGTAACCAAACGTAACAAGAGCTCAAAAAAAGTCAATGCAACTTGTAAAGACTTTGCAAGGTAAAAAAGCAAGCTTTTGCATCATAATAGGTGATATGAACTTTCCGGAATTGTCACACATCAAGGTACTCGTCGTCGATGACGATCCCGCCATGACAGATTTGTTGCGGTTGTTGCTTCAGCCTGCACTCGGGCTGGTCATTACTGCCAATTCAGGGGTGGAAGGCATAAAACTTGTCCATGAGGAAAGTCCCGATCTCATCCTGCTGGATTTAATGATGCCGGGGATGGATGGCTGGGAGGTATGCAAAGTGGTCCGCTCCTTCAGCAAGATTCCAATCATCATTCTTTCTGCCATGGATAATCCCGGTCTGGTGGCATCCGCACTGGATGCAGGAGCGGATGATTACCTGGTCAAACCAGTCACTTCCAGCATGCTGCTGGCTCACATTGCGAATATTGTCCGGCGGATGCACCTGCCTTCCAGGTCCATCCTCTCTGCAACTGTTGATAAGTTGTAGTAAAATGAATTCAGCATCATCGGATGGCAATCCGGTGGATGGATTCCCTTTCCCAGGAGTTTTGCCGTGCAGACTTGTTCCCGTTGCTTTACCCAGTCTCCCGATCCTGTTCTCATCTGCCCGGGCTGCGGGGCAGAGTTGCGGGAATTTTCCACGACTGCCGTTGCGTTGAAAAAATTCCAGGAAAACCCGCGCGTCCTGCGTGTCCAGTTGATTGTCTCCCACGATGCCTGTCCCGCCTGCCAGCAGCTGCGGGGCGCATATGAAAAGGGTCAAGCCCCGGCACTCCCGGTGGAGGGATGCTCGCATCCCCAGGGCTGCCGCTGTTTTTATGAACCGATCCTGGATGAAATTTACCCGTAAAACGAATTACACGTTACGTTTTATTTGTTAAAACCGGGAACATCACATTTTTGCAAGGATCGATGGAATCCGCACCACGGATGGATCGTCCCGGCAAATCTCTACATTGCCTGGTGATTCTGTTCCGATTGGATTAATTCCACCAGGGGGTGGGCGGTTTGCTCCGGCGCTTCCATCATGGGCAAATGCCCAACACCCGGCAGGCTGACTCTCCAGGAATGGGGTAAAAGTTGCTCCAGGGTGACAGCCCGGTCAGGGGGCATCAGGGCATCGGCTTCCCCGGCAATGACAACTGCTGGAACCCGAATCTCACCCAGCCAGTCGGTTGCATCCGGGCGCTCTGCCATTGCTGCCAGGGCGGAAACCACCCCGGCGGGATTTGCCTGCAGGATGATCTGTCGAATTGTTTCCACCAACCCGGGTTGGGCGGATAATTTTTGCGACATGCCCTCTGCCAATTTCCGCAAACCGTGCTTCCGGACGTCAGCCGCAGTGTTGTACCGCCCGCGTTGTTTTTCCGGGGTATCACTTTCCGCCTGGCTGGCGACCAATCCCAACCCTGCCAGGCGATGGGGATGCGCCCGGGCAAATGCAAGGGCAACATATCCACCCATCGAATGTCCCACCAGGATGGCGCGGGGGATATCCAACATATCGAGCAGGACAGCCACATCTTCCGCCATCTCCCGGATGCTGTTCGCTTGTCCCAGTGGGGATTTGCCATGCCCGCGCAAATCCGGCAGGATTAACCGGGCATGGATTTCCAACAAGGGCACCACCGGATTCCAAATGGTATGGTCCAGGGGGAAACCGTGCAGCAGGACAACGGGAGTTCCCGAACCTCTCTCTTCATAGTAAAGGGAAACGGTATCCATATTCTTTATCCTTTCCAGTTATTGTAACTGGATTTCCCGCAACCTGCGGCGGGCAAGCGCAAGGGCTTCCTCGCGGTTGGTTACGGTTCCGGTTGCCTGGGCTTCCTCCACGGCAAGCAGGAGCTTTCCCACCAGTTTGCCGGGGGAAATTTCAAGTTCGCTCATTAATTCTTCGCCGCTTAACAGGCGGGGTGGGCGCACGGATTCGTGTGGCTTTTCCCACCAGGCTTCCAGCAGCGTCCTGCAGACCTGCAGTTCTGCAGCCCAGCGTTCCGGTGTGAGGGTGACGCCATAGGTTGCCAGGGTGTCTGCCAGGCTGAGCAGGCATAAATCCACCCCGGCAGATCCGGCAGACCGGAAAAACCGGAAGATGGACCGCCTGCCGGGGGGTTCCGCCCGCATGGCAAGGTGGTGAATGCGCATGTGATTTGCAACAATTGTTGCTACCCGTTCCACCTCCCCACCGCTGAGCATCAGGCGGCGGGCACGCTTTTTTGCCCGCTCCGTTCCGCTGACTTCGTGCCGGTAAAAATGTACCCTGCCATCAGAGCCTTCCGTCCGGGTGATGGGTTTATCCACATCGTGGAGAAGGGCAGCCAGTTTCAACAGCCCCAGCAGGGTGCGGTCTGGATGCGGGCTGTTGGAGAAATGATCCGCCAGGTTCTGCCGGTAGCGACCCAGGTGCAGTACCGCCAAGCCCAACATCAAGTCCTCGGCAGAATCTTCCTGGGATGTACCTGCCAGAACGGAAAACAACCGTTCCAACCAGCCAACGGTTGACAGGGTGTGTTCCCAAACATCCAGGGTGTGTGGAGCAGTCTGCTTTA
>JAGVUS010000107.1 GCA_019136175.1 Chloroflexota bacterium
ACATCTTGGAGATAGCTGCCTGGATTGCATAAAATCGTTTTTATACTGCAATACAGGTAACTGATCCACCTCAAAAATTTTGACACCATCCACCCAATCCAATCGCCAGGCTCGGGTATCCAATCCAGCACCAACGAAAACAACCTGCCGAATCCCAAAATCAGTGGTGATTCGGAGAAGATAATCATCAAAATATCGAACCCGTAAAACAATGGGAAGGACACTCTCCGGCGAGCGGTCAGTGATCCACTTTTCCCCCACGTCTCCAGCCAGTTCGGTTGCCCAGGGGTCATTAAATAATCGGTCCTCCCTGTCACTTTCCCTTCCCCGAACAGCAGCCATCCACATCGCAGTATTGGCAAGCATTTCACTTGATATGGATTGATTCATGATGTTTCCTTCCTCTTGATGACAAATTCTTCCAAGTGGAAGCTTGACTCAGTATAGCCCGAAATCATATTCATTACAACAAGTCTTGTATGGCGGAATCTTCCACCCGGATATAATCTGCTTCCAAATATCGGCTGAAATCATGAATACCATTCAACAATGCGCCACGCATCTCTGAATCCAACGTGATGTCAGGCTCCCACCACCAGTTCTGCAATACCAGTGTGCGCGATTTTTTATCCATCCTGGCATCCATGCGGGCAACGAAGGCATCACCGTAAAGAACGGGCAGCGTGTAGTGCCCATAGGTTCTCCTGGCTGGAGGCTTGTACACCTCCCAGGTATATGAAAAGTCAAACAACAATTGCACAAGACCACGATCCCACAACATATTATCCAACGGTGCCAGGAAGGACGCATAACGATCTTCCAATTGTCCGTCCAATCCTGCCGCCTGAATCTCCCAATCTCCGGTTCGGATAAAGAATTCTTTTCCAGGATGTTCCTGAATACCAATTAACAATACCCTGCCATCTTCGATTAACCGGTGCAAGGCTGCCACACGTTCCGGTGTTTTCAACCCGGTGATTCCCAGCCAGGCATCCGATCCCCCCACCCGCGCCATGCCAAGGCTCCCAATCCTACGCAAGACATGCCAATCGTGATAATCATCCTGTGTGATATTCGGATCCTCCCGATGGTATAGATCAGGAGCCAACAGGTTTTCTGTAAAATCAAAGAACCGCCTTGTTCCTGTCCGATGATGGATGCCCAGTTCCCCGGTAAAATAAAGGATTTCCATACATGCCCGCACCAGGCTGACCGGTTTCCCCCACCACCAATCCATCCGGGTGTCGTGGCGGATTGAAAGCGAATCTGACGCACCATTTTTTCGAATTACCTCCCGCACCATCTCGGCAACCTGCATCGGCGGATCCTCGGGTTTTCCATATCCTTCCAGCATATGTTTTCGATGGCGACCAAAGTAATGCCAATCCCCGGCAGGGTAAATGGAAGCTAGTTTATCCCATCCATCCCAAAGAAGGCGGTCTTTATAGAGCAAATCATACAGCATGGATGGCTGGTAATCCCTCACCCGGGATTGCAGCACCAGATCAGGATTGCGCCCCACAACATTCACTGGGTCAAACTGGATGCAGCCAAGCAGCTGGATGACTTCCAGTATACCCTGCCTGCCTGGGAGTGCCCGCGGTTTCAACAGGTGATGATGATTGAGCAGGAACTTGCGCGCTTGCTGTTTTGTAAGAACAATAGAGGGATTGGGAAAACCATTTTTTGACATGCTGCCAGCCAGTGATTGAATGTTATTAACTTCCAATCATCAATTGTAACAGCAGGCCACTCAAATGAATAATCCGGTGAGTGGCAGGAGACTTCCATTCTCATACCAGTTAACTGACCAAACTCACTTGACCCGACCCATCTGCGGGAATACAATAGAGTTGAATTCGGATTCAAAACCAGAGGAGTGGAAACATGGCAGATTTTCTTTTCCGTGGATCCCTGGCGGATATTGATCCCGATGTTGCTCATCTTGTTGACATCGAAGCGGAACGCCAGGTCCGCAAATTAATCCTGATCCCCAGCGAAAGCCAGGCACCGGTTGCCGTACGGGAAGCGCTGGGGTCTGTTTTCCAGAACCTGTATGCTGAAGGTTACCCGGATGAGGAAACCCGGTGGATGACAGAGGCTGAGATTCTGGACTATCCCAAATTTCTGTCCCATTATCGGCGGTATGCAGATCCCCGCTATTACAAGGGCGTGGAATATTGTGATGTGGTGGAATCCCTTGCCCGGCGCCGTTGTGCCGAGACATTTGCCACCCCCACGGTTTCTGCAAATCAATTGTATGTGAATGTCCAGGCTCTCTCCGGTGCACCTGCAAATAACGCAGTTTATGGGGCGTTAATTAACCCCGGCGATACCATCCTGGGTATGAATCTCCTGCATGGTGGTCATTTGACGCATGGTTCCTCTGTCAACCGGTCAGGCAAACTGTATCACGTTGTTCATTACAACGTGGATCCCGTCACCGAGCAAATCAATTATGATGCCCTGGCGGAACAGGCAAAAGCTTCCATGCCCAAGATCATCATTGCCGGCTACTCCTCCTACCCATGGATTCCGGACTGGAAACGGTTCCGCGAGATTGCCGATTCTGTTGGCGCCATCCTGCTGGCGGATGTCTCCCATATTGCCGGTTTGATCGCCGGACAGGCAGTTCCCAGCCCGGTCGGGTTTGCTCACGTCATTACCTTTACCACGCACAAAACCTTGTGCGGACCGCGCGGCGCCTGTATCATCACCCAGGATGCTGCGACAGCGCGCAAAATTGACCGCTCGGTCTTCCCCGGAGAACAGGGCGGTCCGCATGTCCATGCATTTGCCGCCCTGGCAGTGACCTTTAAGTTGGCTCAGACACCAAAATTCCGGGAATTGCAGAGCCAGATTATCAAGAATAACCAGGCTTTAACCACACGCCTCCAGGAGCGCGGATTAAGAGTTTCATTTGGCGGTTCCGACTCCCACCTGGGTAATGTGGATTGCAAGACCATCGTTGGTCATGATGGCACCCCGTTATCCGGAGACATGGCTGCCCGCATCCTCGACGTGGCTGGAATTGTCCTCAATCGGAACACCATCCCGGGGGATAAAACCGCCCTGTTTGCTTCGGGAATCCGCTATGGCACACCCTGGATGACTCAACGGGGATTGAAGGAAGCAGAAATGATCCAGGTGGCTGATGCCATGGCGGATATTCTTCAGGCAACCAAGCCTTATTCCATTGAAACCCGCCAGGGACCTGCAGCCCGCGCCAAGATTGACTTTGATGTGCTGGAAGATGTCAAACTGCGTGTTCGCTCCCTGGCAGAAAAAGCAGGTGCAGATGTGGAAGTGGGAAAACATGCCTACCCACACTTCTTCTACATTGATGACAAGCCTGCAGATCAGAACGGCTGGATTGCCTTTGACTTGAGCGGTGATGACGTGCTGGGATTTGTCAATTATGTCTTCGCCAGCGATGTGGAAGCGCTCAAGCCTGGTGAAAGACAGAATACCCGCCTGAATACTCCCAAGGGACCTGTGGATGGCATCCTCACATGGGTCAAGCTGGATACCTACCGTTTCAGCCTGCCTGCTGAACACGCCGGATTGGCAGGCACCTGGCTGCGTGATCTCTCCGATGGCTATGTGGGATTTGATGTTGACGTAACCCGCCGCCTGCCCGGTCCCATCTATGTAATCGAGTCGGCTGAACCAGTAACCATGTCATCTGGTGAGCGG